>JBOGLL010000331.1:0-5678 GCA_050746065.1 Terriglobales bacterium
AAGCCGGCCAGCGCGCCTGCAATGAGAAGACCGAGACAGGGAAGATCTGTGCCGGGCACCTCAAGCGCTGGTCCTACTCGGCTGACGTGAAGGAGCAGGCTTGCGGGGATGTGGAGAAGGCCTTCGGTGCAGATGCGGAAATCTATCGTTGCGAGCACTGCAAGACGCTCTACCTGCCGCATCCCGACGAGCCCCGCGGTCTGAATGTCGCCGGCGCCGGCCAGCTTTCCGTGTTCGGCCTCACCGTCGCCCCCAAGCTGCCCAAAGAGCCGGCCAAGGACGGCAAGGCATCGTGAAGTCCAGCCTCATCCACGACTGGAACACCCAGGGTGGCGACGACTTCCGCCCCGCCGGCCCCGTCCTGCTCAACGACGAATCCCTGCGCGACGGCCTGCAATCTCCCTCGGTCAAGGACCCCACGCTGGCCGAAAAGATCGAGATCCTCCATTTCATGGAGGCCTTGGGTATCAACTCGCTCGACCTCGGCCTGCCCGGCGCCGGTCCGCGCGCTTACGAATCGGTGGAACAGCTTGCGCGTGAGATCGTCCGCAGCAAGCTGAAGATCAAGGCCAACTGCGCTGCGCGCACCCATCAGAACGACATCCGCCCAGTGGCCGAGATCTCCCAGAAGACCGGCCTGCCCATCGAGTGCGCGACTTTCATCGGCTCTAGTCCCATCCGCCGCTATGCCGAAGACTGGACCGACGACTTCCTGCTGCGCACCACCGAAGAAGCCGTGAAGTACGCCGTCTCGCTCGGCCTGGCGGCCATGTACGTCACCGAGGACACCATCCGCTGCGACCCCGCGACCATCAAGCGGCTCTACTCCACCGCCATTTCCTGCGGCGCGCGTGCCATCGTGCTCTGTGACACCGTGGGACACGCCACGCCCAGCGGCGCGCGCGCCCTGGTGCGCTTCGTGATCGAGGAAGTGGTGAAGCCCAGCGGCGAGAACATCCGCATCGACTGGCACGGGCACTGCGATCGCGGACTCGCCGTCGCGAATTCACTCGCCGCTCTTGCTGCTGGCGCCAATTGTGTGCACGCCTGCGCCATCGGCATCGGCGAGCGCGTGGGCAACACCCAGATGGACCAGATGCTGGTCAACCTGAAGCTGATGGGCGTTGAGCCCTGGGCGCATCAGGATCTCACCCGCCTCAAGGATTATTGCCAAGCCGTCTCCCGCTCCACCGGCGTGCCCATCCCTCACAACTATCCTGTGCTGGGCGCCGATGCCTTTCGCACCGCCACCGGCGTGCACGCCGCCGCTGTCATCAAGGCCTTCAAGAAGGACGATGTCGAACTCGCCAACTCCGTATACTCGGGCGTGCCCGCACATTACTTCGGGCTGGAGCAGGTGATCGAGATCGGCCCCATGTGCGGCAAGTCCAATATCCTGTTCTGGCTGAAGCGGCGCGGCATTCCAGCGCCCGACGATGTGGTGGAACGCATCTTCCAGCGCGCCAAGGCTGCCGACCGGCTGCTCACGGAAGCTGAGATCCTGGAGTGTTGCCCCGCTCCCGCCGGCCGCGCCGGAAGCTGAGCCAGGTAGCGCCGGCTTCCAGCCGGCTCGCGTGGCATATCGTCCACGCTTCGTATCAGGGCACGGCTTCAGCCGCGCCGTAGGGAAGCGCAGAAGAAACAGGGGCTTTAGCCCCTGAGGCATCAAGCGATGGCCGATCACGCGACCAGCCCGGGCAGCGAGATGGAAGGCATGGACGGCATGCGCATCCATCTTCAGGTCAGCTTCCCCGGCGATATCAACGCCGTCGCGCCCATGGTCGAGCGCATCATGCAGATCGCCCGCGAGCAGAAATTCGCTGAAGATAAAGAAGGCGAGATCGGTCTTGCCGTGCAGGAAGCCCTGGTCAACGCCGTCAAGTACGGCTGCAAGAACGACGCCAGCAAGAGCGTGCAGTGCTGGGTGGCGTCGGACTCGGGCGGCGGCATCCTCATCGTCATCCGCGACCCGGGCACTGGATTCGATCCCGCCAAACTCCCCAACCCGCAGGAAGGTGAGCACATCTTCCGCGACCACGGCCGCGGCATCTTCCTCATCAATCAGCTCATGGACGACGTCCGCTACTCCCGCGGCGGCACTGAACTCCGCATGCGCAAAGACCACAAGAGCTGACGTCCATTCCTATTTGTGTGGAAGCGGGCGACTCGCCCGCATGGTTGCTCTTCTCCACCCTCAACGTCTGTCATCCCGAGCGCGATGCCTTTCGCGCGAGGGATCTGCCGACACACTGTCCCTCAACATCCCGGTGGAGTGGGAGCACGCCCGAACGTCAATCCTGACAAAGCGGGGTACTGAAGGAGTGGGGCAGAGGCGCCAGGTCTTCGACCCGGCGCTTGGAATCGTCCCTTTGCGTCTCCGCCTCGACCCAGCCCTTCGTGAAGCCTTCGTGTCCTTAGTGGTGTGCTTTTCCCGCTGTACCTACGCCGCCACCTCCGCCGGAAGCGCAACGTTAGTGCTGTCCTCTGGGACGGAAGCTGCCACCCGCGTCCGCGCCACCAGCATGTAAATCGATGGCACCACGAACAGCGTAAACAGCGTTCCGATGATCATGCCGCTCACCAGCATGATGCCGATGCTGTTGCGCGCTCCCGCGCCCGGGCCCTTGGCCAGCACCAGCGGGAAGTGGCCGACCACCGTGGCCGCAGTCGTCATCAGGATGGGGCGCAAGCGCGTACTCGAGGCTTCGAGGATCGCACGGAGCTTGTCCGCTCCCGTTTCCTGAAGATGATTCGCAAACTCCACGATCAAGATGCCGTTCTTCGCCACCAGCCCCACCAGCGTGATCAGTCCTACCTGGCTGTAGATGTTGAGCGTGGTCAGCCCCACGAAGGAGAACAGCAGTGCCCCGGAAAGCGCCAGCGGCACCGAGCCCGCCAGAATGATGAAGGGATCGCGAAAGCTCTCGAACTGCGCCGCCAGCACCAGGTAGATCAGGATGGCCGACAGCAGGAACGTTCCCAGGAACTTGCTGCCTTCCGTTCGTAGTTGGCGCGACTCACCCGCGTAGTCCACGGTGAAGCCCTGTGGCAGGATCGTCGCGGCTTCACCTTCCAGAAAGCGCAGCGCCTGATCCAGCGACACGCCCGGCGGGATCACGCCCTGGATGCGCACCGCATTCAGTTGCTGGAACTTCTTCAGTTCCCGCGGCTCCGCCGTAGTCTTCAAAGTAGCAAAGGTCGAAAGTGGCACCAGCTTGCCGTCTGATCCCGTCACGTAGATCTGCTCGAGTTGGTCCGGCGTCAGTCGCTCCGCGCGCTTCACCTGTGGAATGACCTTGTAGCTCCGCCCCTGGATGCTGAACCGGTTCACGTAGTCCCCGCCCAGCATGGTGGAAAGGTCCAAGCCCGCCTGGCTCAGGTCCACGCCCTGCGAGCGCAGCTTGTCGCGGTCGAACACCACCTCCACCTGCGGCTGGTCGAACTTCAGATCGGAGTCGGCGTAGATGAACATGCCGCTCGCATACGCCTTTTGTACGAGCTGGCCGGCAAACTCGCTGAGTTGCTGCGGCTCTGCCGCCGATGCGATCACAAAATCCACGGGGAAATCCCCCGCGCCCGGCAGGGGAGCGGGCGTCAGCGGGATCACCCGCACACCCGGGATCTTGGACAGCGGTCCGGTGGATTCCAGCAGAAGCTGCTCGGTCGTTTTGCTTCGCTCGCTCCAGGTCTTGGTCACCATGCCGCCGAATCCGCCCGTCGGAAACGTGATCTGGAAGATGCTCTCGCTCTCCGGGAACGAGCGATAGACGTCATACACCTCGTTGGCGAACAGCTTGGTCTGGTCGAGCGTGGAGTTCGCGGAAGTTTGAATGATGCCGAACACGATGCCCTGGTCTTCCTTCGGCGCCAGTTCCCGCTGGGAAAACATGTAGAAAGGCACGATCAGCACCGCCACCATCGCCCACAGCGTGAGCACCACGGGCCGGTATTGGAGCGTCCCCGAGAGCACCCGGCCGTAGCCGCTGCGCACGCTGTCGAACCGGCGATTGATCCAGCCGGCGAAGCCGCGCTCCGTGTCCCCCGCGCGCAGCATCCGCGAGCCCATCATCGGCGAGAGGGTCAGCGCCACAATGCCCGAAATGATCACCGCGCCCGCCAGCGTGAACGCGAACTCGCGGAACAGCGCGCCCGTCAGGCCGCCCTGTATGCCCACCGGCGCATACACCGCCGCCAGCGTGATGGTCATGGCGATGATCGGCCCTACCAGCTCGCGGGCCGCGTCGAGGGCCGCCTGGAACGGACGCTTCCCGCTGTGCAGATGTCGCTCCACGTTTTCCACGATCACGATGGCGTCATCCACCACCAGTCCCACCGAGAGCACGATGGCCAGCAGCGTCAGGAGGTTGATGGTGAAGCCCGCCACCAGCATCAGGAACACGGCCCCGATCAGCGAGATGGGAATCGCCACTACGGGGATGAGCACCGAGCGCATCGACCCCAGGAAGAGAAAGATCACTATCACCACGATGAGCAGCGTCTCGGTCAGAGTGGTCAGCACTTCGGTGATTGCGTCCTGGATGTACGCCGTCGAGTCGTAAGGGACACCCACCTTCATCCCGGCCGGCAACTGGGCCTCGATTCCGGGTATCGCTTCGCGTACCTTGCCCACCACTTCGAGGGAGTTGGCCGTGGGAAGCACCCAGATGCCCATGAACGTCGCCGTCTCGCCGTTGAAGCGGACGTCCCCTTCGTAGTTCTCGGCGCCCAGTACCACATCGGCGATGTCGCCCAGCCGGACCACGGTCCCGTTCTCTTCCTTGATCACCATCTGGCGGAACTCTTCCGGCGTGCGCAGGTCGGTGTTGGCCACTAGATTGACCGACACCATGGAGCCTTTGGTCCGGCCCAGCGCGGAAAGATAGTTGTTCCGTGCCAGCGCCTCGCGCAGAGCCGAGGGCGAGATGCCGTGCGCCGCCATCTGCTCGGGCTTCAGCCAGATGCGCATGGCAAAGGTGCGATCGCCCAGAATGTCGGCGCGCTGCACTCCGCTGATGGCGCTCAGCTTGGGCTGCACCACCCGCGTCAGGTAGTCGGTGATCTGGTTCTGATCCAGGTCGGCCGAAGAAAACCCGATGTAGATCGCGGCAAACTGATTGTCCGCGGTCTCCAGTTCGATTTCCGGCGCCTCCGCCTCGGGCGGCAGATCATTCCGCACCTGCGCCACCTTGGCTTGGATTTGCGTCAGCGCGGCGTTGGTGTCGTAATTCAGCTTCAGGTGCACCGTGATCGTGCTCAGCCCCTGCGCGCTCGACGATTCCATGTAGTCGATGCCGTCGGCGCTGGCGATCACGCGCTCCAGCGGCGTGGTGATGAATCCGCGCACCAGGTCCGCGTTGGCCCCCACGTACGCCGTCGAAACCCGCACCACAGCGATGTCGCTGCGCGGATACTGGCGCACGCTCAGCGAGCGGATCGCCTGCAAACCGGCGATCAGGATCACCAGGTTCACCACGATGGCGAGGACGGGCCGCTTGACGAATAGATCGGTGAATTTCATCAGTTGTCCTCGGGTTGCGGCGCCGGATCGTTACCCGGCTGGACTTTGTTGTTGATGAAGACCGCGGCGCCGTTGCGCAGCTTGAACGCGCCCGAAGTCACCACTTCATCGCCGGCGTTGAGGCCGGATGCCACCCCCACCTGGTCGCCGCGCGATCCCT
>JBOGLL010000332.1:0-9803 GCA_050746065.1 Terriglobales bacterium
TTCGGTTGTGTTCCCCTGGACCAGGAAAAAGTTGGCCGCCTCCATGGCTACTGCCGGATTGGCGGGCTCCGCCAGCAGGGCGCGTTGCACGACCTGCCCCTGGGCCGCGGAGTCGCCGGTAATCTGGTGAACCAACGCGAGGTTCAGCCAATGGCGTGCCTTGTGTGGGTTGAGATCCACGGCATGCTGGAAATGTTCCGCGGCAGCCTCGGTCTGCCCCAAGCCAAAGAAGTAATAACGGCCCAGGCGCTGGTGCACTTCGGCATTGCCCGGTTCAAGTTGCACTGCCCGCTCCAGGGAAGCCAAATCAAGGGAGTTGGACAGGCGGTCTGCCAGAAACCAGCGCCCGGCCCGGCCTACATACAGCAGACTGAACAGCAGGCAGCCGAAAGCGAAGAGGTACCGTCCCCGAGTCCCTAGAGGGAAATGCATTGTCGCGTCGAACATTCTCCCCGCCGGCGGCGCGGAGGAACCTTCTGGCGTCACAACGGAGGAACTCAAGAGGAACTCCTCGTTCCATCCTCGTAGTAGCGGCCGCCGTACTTGTAGCCGTAATAGTACGTTCCGGGTTCATTCATATCGACGCCGTTGAGGACCACGCCGGTAGCGAAGACGTTAACCTGGGCCAGCATCTCGAGCGTGCGGCGCAGCGCATCCTTGGAGGTAGAGTGAGAACGTACAATCAGAATGACAGCGTCGGCTTCCACCGAGAGCACGACGGCATCGGTGACGGTGAGGGCTGGTGGACTATCAATGACCACGTGGTCATACTCCTGCCGCCACCGCGACAGGTATTCGTTCATTTGGGCCGAACCCAGCAGTTCAGCCGGCTGGGGAGCGATGGGACCGGCGGGCACGATATGGAGATTGGGCATCCCCTCCATGCGAACGACGACGTCCTCGAAGCTCGAGTTTCCCGCCAGCAGTGAGCTTAGCCCGTTTTTCACCTCCAGACCGAAGGCTTTGCGGACTCCCGGGCGGCGCATGTCGGCATCCACAAGCAGGACGCGGGCCCCACGCTGAGCCAGCACGATTGCGCAGTTCGTGCTGGTTGTCGTCTTACCCTCCTGCGGCAGGGCGCTGGTCAAGAGAATCACCTTTGGCGGCCGGCCGGAGTTGGAAAGCAGGATGGATGTACGCAGAGCTCGGTAGGCCTCCGCCAGTTCCGACTTGGGCCGGTTGTGCGACACCAGTTCCACTGCGGGAGATACCGAATTCTTGGGAGTGGGCAGAGGCAGCATGCGTCCATACTTGGGCTTGCCCGCCGAGGGCGAATCGGCCGGAATGACAGCCACACAAGGCAGCCCCAGAACTTCTTCCACGTGCTGGGGTGAGCGCAGCGTCGTGTCGAGGTTCTCCTGGATGAAGGCCAGTACCACGCCGGAAAAAACTCCGGCCAGCAAACCTAGCAGGATGTTGCGAGGAATGTTTGGCTTGGTCGGAATCAGCGGCACGCGGGCAGCGTCTACGATGCGTACGTTGTTGGAGCGCAGGCCGACCGAAACGCTGGCCTCCTTCAGCTTCTGCAGAAGTCCTTCGTAGAGCTGCCGGTTGGTCTCCACTTCCCGCTTAAGCAGCGTGTATTGGATAGCGCTCTCGTTCAGTTCATTGGCAGCCCTTTTTTGCTTTTCGAAGGCCTGCGCCAGCATGCGCTCACGCGCAAGGGCTGTCTGGTAATCAGTTTCGAGCCCTTTGGACAGGCGTTGGATCTCGTCCTGGATGGCCCCTTCCAGCTCTTTCATCTGGTTGCGAAGCTCCATCACCCTGGGGTAGGAGGGGCCGAACTGCGTAGCCAGACGCGCATGCTGGCTCCTGAGTTCTGCCAGCTCAGAGCGCAACTTGGTGATGATCGTGCCATTATCAGCCCGGGCGATCAATTCCTCATTGCCGGCCGCCGCGATCTTGTGAGCAGCCTCTTTTTGCATGCGGTCCCCTTCGGCAGCCATCAATTCCTTGTTCAACTCTTCCAGCTTGGTGGTGATAATGTTCTGCTTCTCGTCGAGACCGAGGATGCCCTTTTCCCGCTGGTAGCGGACCAACTTTTCCTGCGAGCTTTCCACCTTCAACTGCAGATCGGAAAGCTGCTTGGCCAGCCACTCCGAGGTCTGCATCGTGGACTCGAACTTGGTACGGAAGTTCCTCTCCACGTAGGCGTGCACGATGGCGTTGGCCACTTCCGCGGCTACCTTGGGATCGGGGCTGGTGTAGGTGATATCGATCAGCCGAGTGTGGGGAACGGAGTTGACCCGCATGTTGCCTTTGAACAAGTCCAGGAGCTCGGCTTCTTCGGCGTTGTCGAACTGAACCGGGCCGGCGGGCACGGCGGTGGGCTTGGCTGCGGGTGCGCTGCGGGAGGTGGCGAACAAGGGGTGGCTGTCCAGCCGCAAGTCTCGAATCACCTGCAGGGCCACGGCATCGCTTTCAATGATTTCCACCTGCGTGTCCAGTTGCACGGTGTAGTCGTACTCCACCGGCTCTGCCATGCCCATCGAGTCCCGCAGCCCCAGGTCATTCGTATCCTCCCTGTAGACGGCCATGCGAGCCGTCGCCTCGAAGAGCGGAGTCGTCTGGAAGGACCAGAGCATGATCAGGGTCACGATAATAATGAGCGTGGTAAGAACAGTCCATTTCCGCTTTTCAATGACGTTCCAATAATCCTTCAGCGAGAAGTCCGAGACCGCGGGCGGAAGATGTCCTCTCGTCAGCCGATGCATGATTCGCTGCGGTGGCTGCGTCTCGCGCGGCACAATGGCTGCAGACTGCACTTCCACAGGATTCATTGGGTATCTCCTGAAGCGCTGGCCCGACGTGAGTTGTCCGACCACCGGGGATGCGAGTTGTGATTTCGCAAGTCCGAAATTCTAGCACACACTTCCCGCGCCTAGAGCCGGGCCTGGCGGCGAGCAAGCAGGGCCTCCCGCCACCTCTGTTGTCTCGCCAAGACCGGCGAGGGGGCGGCCTCGGGAGAAGCTTCTGCGAAGGCCGCCTGCAACTCCACCGTGCTTCTCGAACACATGCCGGAAACCATCCCGAGCACCAGCCAGATCCAGGGGTTGATTGCGTATTCGTATGCGGTGAGACCCGATACCAGGGCACCGAATACGTACAGCGTCAAGGCAGACTGGATCGAGTTGTGCCCCCAGAATTGTTTGGCGCCGCGGTAGCCGCGGGCTACGATGGACCACACCAGAAAGAAGAAGAGGCTGGTCAGCACGATTCCGTGCTGCATGATGAAGTTCAACGGCGAGAGGTGAACGTAGTGGGAGACCGAATATTGATAGAAATAGGACCGCCGAAGGTAATTCCATCCGAAGCCCTGCCCGGTGATCCAGTTCCAGTCGTCCCGCTGGAATTGCTTCAAGGCGTCGCGGATTTCGGCGGTGCGTCCACTGGAGCCGATTTCCGGGTTGAACGCTTCACGAAAGGGATTCAGCAAAAACCACTTATTCAGAATGCGGCGCGGCACGCTGGGAAGCGCCCCCAGATCAATATAGTGTTCCATCTGGAAAACGCCCACGATCACCACCGTCAGCATCAACAGGGCGGTGGCCGCCTTCCAGTTCAGGCTCCATCGGGCCGGGGAAAGATGCAACAGCAGAATGGAGAGCAATGCCAGATACACCCCCCGCTTCCCCGAGGCAAAGACCACCATGGCGATGAGAACCAGGGCCAGGCGATTACGTTTGACCAAGTAATAGGCCCAGGGCAACACCAAGGCGCTCGTGCCCACGCCCAGATAGGCGACGCCGCCCAGCACGCTCCATATCCAGAAGAATCCGATCGAGAGAATGCCGGCCGCGGTGACCAAATAGCAGGCCCGCGAAAGGAATTGGTCAAGCCACCGCGGATCCCAGTCCAGGCTCGACCCCATCCAATAATTGGCCAGGATGAAAACGATGATGAAGAAGTGGGGCACGAAGAAGCGTAAGGTCGGCCCCGCCACTACTCCGGTCGCCGTCCCGACGATCAGCATAAGGAGCAGAACGCCCACCAGCGGATCGAGCCGACGATACTTGCGCTGGAAGACCATTGCCAGGGCAGCCATGGCAATCAGTGGATTGACCAGCTTGGGATATTCCAGTAGCCAGACGAATTCGTAGTTGTACAGCGTGAGGACCTTGGAGAACATCCCGAACACGGCGCCGGCCACCGAAAGATACAAAACAAGCCGGGCTGCTGTAGGCGGAGGTACAACCGGGGCCATCAGCTCACCACCGGAGTCCACGGTCAGCGGAGGCAAAACCTGAGCATTAGCATTCATTGTGACGAAGAATCCGCCGCTCGAAACTCTGGTTCTGTAAGCACTGTACCAGTTCGCGCCTCGATCGAAACCCGTTCGCGCCACCTCGGCAGATAGCGGCGCAACGATGCGATCATACCATCGGCTTTCGCTTTCTTCGTCGCATTCGACGCCGAAAAGTGCAGTCCGTCGTAACTTCCCGGGACGCATCCCGACAGAACGTGGCGAATCACAACCAGCTTCTCGTCCGCCGTCGGAGCCGGAGTCGCCGCCAAGCGGCGGACCTGAGCCGGCACCTGGTCGAGCTCTTGCCGCGAGGTCACGTTCAGGAACTTCAGTCCGGTAGCGTAATAGGGCTGGCCCAGGGTTACCACGGCCTTGCCGCGAAGCCCGGCCTCGGCTCCCACGCTGCCCAGCCACACTACCACCGCCACACTGGTTTCCACCAACTGGTTGGAGCGCACTCCGGCAGGAACCACGACCAGGTTAGGAATCGACCGTAGGCGCCGATAGAACCCCGCGGAGCGAAAGCCCAGAAAGGCAGGGTGCTCCTTGACGGCCAGGGGCAGTTCTGCCGCCAGCCGTCGTGCAACCTCGAGTACGCTCTCTTCGTAATCGAGAAAGTCCCTGGGTTTCAACCAGTAATCGGTCGTGGCTTCGGGATGAAAATGAAGCGGCACATAGGCCCAGCCACCTGGAAAGCGCTGCAAGCGCTCCTGCCAGTCCGAATCGAAAAACCGAGCCGGTCCGAGGCAGTCCCAACGGCTGCGCTGCCGGGCCGCCCGTCGGGAGGTAGCGTAGTGGTAGTTCAATGGGTCACGGCGCAGCCAGGGCAGCAACGTGAAGTAGGCCTGCTTCACATTCTCTCGCAGCCATCGCTGGATGAGAAACCATGAGCCACGGTCTGAGAACGCACGGAAATGAGGGGGCTGATACTGCGGGTCTAACAACTCCTGGAGCGCGTGCCGGCACTCGCGCCCCTTCGGCCGGCGAAATGCAACATGCTCTCCCCGGGCAGTCAGCCGGCAGTAGCCGCTCATGAAAGTAGGGGAGAGGCCGAGAAACGGCACGCCCCGGCGTGCGGCGCAGACGCGCAGCAGATCCATCACGTAGGAATCCAGAAGGGGGGCGAAGATGATCTGGGGCTGGCAGCGATCCAGGACCTCCTCGATCGCCCAGGTCATCGCGGCCAGCAACTGGTCCGCCTCCTCCGGCGCGAGTTCCCGCAACAAGCGGCAGCGCGCCACCAAGTCGTCGCGTTCCTCGCGCGAGATGAAATCCGGCCAATGGGGCTCCCTCTGCCGGCGCAAATGTCCGTAAAACAAGTCAGCGATGGAAGGGGAGCCCAAACCGCGGAAGTCGCTGACATGCATGGTATTCCCGGAGCCGAAGACCCCCTGACTCACGTAACGAAAGTAGGACTCCGTCCAGGGACGAACGTAGCACAGCGCACGCAGGCCCAAGGGTTCCACACTCGTTCCGTGCGAGTTAGGGCTCGACGACATTGGCCTCATAGAAGTCGGTCGGGCGCTGCTGGTAGATCACAAAAGATTTCCCGTCCGTGGAAAAAGTGTTGCCAACGTACGTACCGCTCATGCTCCGACCCACGTATGCGCGAACGCCGATCAGCTGGTTTCCGGAGACCGTGATGCCGACGGGATAGGCGATGGCGATGCCCCAGCCCTTCTTTTCCGGAGTTGCCGTGAAGGTGTTGTCCACAACCTGGGAAAAGGAAACATGGTCCAGAAAAACCGAACTAGTCACGCCTCCTGTGAAGGTGTTGCCGGAGATGTCGAGCGCAGTGACATTCGGTCTGGCGTTGATGTGGAAGCAGAAGCCGTGCAGGAAGCGGTTGTTGCGAATCACGATGTGACTAGTACTGCCGATGGTGGTGACGGTGACCCCGTCGCCGCTGGGCGCAATGTTCGCGCCGGGGTAGCCCGCCTCCACTATGTCGTTATCGAAGATGAGGACATCCTGACCGTGGACCACGATATTGCCAAAATTGACCCGTTCGAAACGGTTTCCCTTCACGATAGCTGTGTTCACCCCGGCCAGATAAATTCCTCCGACGGTGTTTTGTATGGACACGCCAGTGATCTCAATCTCGGAGGAGTTGGCCAGGTACAGAGCGATGCTACTGGTGCTTTCCTCGACCAGGTTGCCGGTCACGATGAGATTGCGGAAGAGTACACGCCGTGATCCGCGGGTGTAGAAGCCACGCGCATTTTTTCCCAGCGTGAGGCGGAAATCCTCGAAGCGGACATCGTCGCTGCCCGTGAACAGGAAGACGGGCGATGTTCCGCCCGTCCGGGCAGAAAAGTCCCCCACGACGGTCGAGGACGGGCCTCCACCGCGGATGGTCACACCCGGTGGCACGATGATGGTCCTAACGGTCACGCAGCTCTGATCGGGCAGGAGGACAATCGACCCCAAACTAGCCGTCTGGATGGCGTTCCAGACATTCTGGCATGGGGCCTGGGCGGAAGCTGCTCGGGCACAGGTGACCAAGAGAATCAGCAGGCAACAGAGCCGCAACATGGCTGGTCCCTCCCGCGGACTTGCAAAGACGAAATTCTAACGCAGTCGGCCTGTGACGCTTCTAAACCGTCACATTGTTGCTCAACTCGGCCGGGAGTTGGACCGGTGCGTGGGCCCGGATCGAGCGGAAGGCCGCAACCGTGACCACGGTCGAAGCCACGACGAATAGGCCGGCACTGGTCGTCAACATCCACAAGTAGGACCAGCCAGAACGAGCGATGAGCAAATCGCACGCCGTGGCGAGCAGCAGGACAGCACCGTAGCAGGCAGTGAGGAACCATTGCCGACGTTTGAACATGAGTAGCGGGGAGACAGCCGCTTGCGCTTGAAACGCGACTTGGCCAAGCAACAAGAGGGCCACCACCACGGGCAAATGGCGGTAGCGCGCGTAGACTGTGTGACCGAGCGCTGCCGCCACCGCCACCACCACGAGGCTGCCTGTGACTCCCATCACTACCGCGGTTCTCAACTGACGTGTCATCAAGCGGCTCTGGTGGGCAGGGTCACGGCTGAGGGCCTCCCCGATGTTCACTCCATTCACGTAGTTCAACGAAGCCAGACCCAGCACCACCAGCATGCTCATGTTGAGCGCCAGGGCATAGACGCCCAGGACTTCGCCCGGGTAGTAAGCGGCGATGAAGAACCGGTCTAGGTAGTAGAAGGCCGCATACAGAATCGAGGCCAGGTTTACGGGGAAGCCTTCCCGGATCAGGTAAAAATACGAGCGCCAGCCCTTGCCTGAGGTCAATCGCGGGAGGAAGAAGTGCTGCCGGCGAATCGTGTCGCGGATGAACCAGAGAAACAAAGCGAAAGCGGCCAGGTTCGCAGCCACGAGCAGGCGGATCGCCACCTGGCGGTCGGGAACGTACCCGATGGCAGCAAACGGCAGAGCGAAGAGCAGCACACTGCACGCGGATACCAGGCCCTTGTTCAGGCTGGCCTGCACGAACTTCCTGCGGACGCGGAGCAGCGGTTCATAGACGTAAAACGGCAGCGAGAGCAGGAAGAGCAGAAAGCTGACCGAGTAGCTGCTGCCGGCCGCCCACAAGACAGCGCCAGTGAGTCCCGCCAGCAGTACATAGTGCGCGGTGGCGAAGAGCGGATAGGCTTCGAGCAGGCTGGCTTCTTCTCCTCTGTACTTCAGCAGGACATAGCCCGTGGTCGAGCCTAGTCCCACGCACGCCACCAGCGTCACCAACTGGTTGAGGAAGGCGATCTCGCCGTAGGTGGTTGCGGGCAGGATGTAGGCCAGGATGAGGGACTCGGCCAGCACCACCGCCCCGATGCCGTAGCGCGCGGCGAGGTAGCCGGCTTCGAAGGTGCCGATGCGAGCCAGGAATGATTGAGGCAGCAAGTTGAGGAGGGGCCTTTTGGCCGTGCTTTCGTGCTCGGTCACGTTGAGGTCGCCGCCGACGGGTAGTTCCCCATTAGTTTCTAAAGGTCACGATCGCGTAGGCTTCGGCCGCGGGGTCGATCGCCGCGCCGGTGTTGTTCATGAACGTGACGGCCAGCGTGTCGCTCGCGCTCACACGACAGTTGACCACGCCCAAGCCGGTCGTATGCGAAGGCTTATTTACGAAACATTTGTCGGCAGTGGCTAGTCCAGTGACAGTAAAAGTCTGCTCCGAAGTCGTATTAGCTCCCACCGACGCTACGTTCAAGGACTGGGAATACACTCGAACTTGGGTGATGCTCGTGCCGCTCGCACCCACGGTGATGGCTGGAGTAATCACGCTCGTCGCAAAGTAACCCGTACGCGGCCGGCTGGCGCCACTGGCGCCGATGTCGATGGTGTTGTCGGTCACAGCAAACAGATGGGCGCTGAAACGATTCTTGCCCGTGCCCTTCGGCGTAAACGTGAAGTCAATATTCGCATCCGCCGAAGCGCCCGCCGACTCGGCGAGCAAGCTGATGTTGCCGACTGCTCCCGTGATGTTCAGCCGGTTTTGGTAGTCGGTGTCGCTGGTGCGATTGAAGTACTTGCGTACCGCACAATCCCCACCTGCACCGCGATGGGCTTGGAAGAAGCCTGCGCCACCAGTCAACGAACAGTTCGCGGAGGACGCCGTGGTTGCCGTGGCGGCGAAGTGGATGCCGTTGCCTCCACCCACGATGAAGCTGCCTGCACCAAAGGCATGACTGACGACCTCGTTGTTGTAGTAGCGAGATTGGCTGCTAGCCGAATCGAATCCCCAGCCATACTGCGGCGAACCCGATGAGACTCCGCTGTGGCTCAGTTCGTAGAGCAAATTGCGGCCGTTGGTGGCGTTGTCCACGAAGCGATTGGTGACGCCTGTGATCACTGAGGGGAGTACGCGATTATTCTTGGCGCTGGTCTCGAACTGGAAAGCCGTCGAGGCGGCGCCGCCCTCTACATAGGCTCCAAAGATGTTTCCCTCATTGGTATCCAGCGACCCGGTCACGCCGAAGCGCCAATGCTGGGTAGTGTTGGACTGGGTTACAACCCCGTAGAAACTGTTTCCCGAACCGCGCACCCAGACGCCCGTCGAGCAGCTAACCATCTGGCCACCGCCTAGAATGACGTTGGCGTTGGGGAAGCGCGTACCTGCTGCCGTGTCCGTGTCGAAACGGAAGCAGACTTCATCGGTCACGCCGGTTACTGAAGCACGTCCACCCACGGTGATGGTGTCGAACAGATTGTAGTAGCTACCGTTGCCATTGGTTTGGTCGCCCAGAAACAGAATGCCCGAAGCGGGAGGGTCGGTCGCCCCGTCTCCATCAATCGAACAAGCGATGTTGCGCAGGATGCTGTAGGACGCGCGGAACTTGATGCACACATCGCCGGGGGTAGTGTTGGGCGCGGAGCCGTTGCGGGTGGAAATGTCCAAGTTCTCAATCCGGACGCGCGTAGGTACTAGAGTGCCGGCCGCAAGCAGCTTGAACTCGATGGCTCCTCGTGCGTCGCGAGCGGTGGCCGGGTTGGAGTATCCCGAGCGGTTAAAGTTGAGTTCCGTTCCCTTACCGTCCGCGATGGCCGTGCCGACAATGGAGACACCATTGG
>JBOGLL010000333.1:0-17622 GCA_050746065.1 Terriglobales bacterium
TCCTTGGGGAGTTTGGAGGCCTCCACCGTAGCCCGCGCCGGCGGCTCCGCGTCAAAAAAGGTGGCGTACACCTCATTCATGGGGACGAAGTCTTCCATGTTCTTCAGAAACACGGTGGTCTTCACCACCTGGTCGAGGCTGCTGCCCGCCGCCTCCAGGATCGCCGACACGTTTCTCAACACGCGCGCAGTCTGCGCGCGAATATCGCCCTCGATCAGCTTGTTGGTCGCCGGATCGATGGCTACCTGCCCGGAGACGAACACAAACCCTCCGGCCTTCACGCCCTGCGAGTAGGGACCGATGGCGCGCGGCGCGTCGGTGGTGGCAACGGGAAATTTCACGTCCATGATTCCTCCGAGATTGAATCATTGAGCGATTGAGACATCGAATCATTGGAGGTCGCGCAGGCAGTGATTGATTCAATGATTCAATGGCTCAATGATTCAGTCTTCAATTTTGGCTTCATCGATTAGCAAGATGGGAATCTCATCGCGGATGGGATACACGCGCCGGCACGCCGCACACTTCAACGTCTGCGCCGCTTCACTATAGGCCAGCGGCTGCTTGCACGCCGGGCACACAAGAATGTCGAGCAGTTCCTTAGAGAGCATTGTGGCTGAGCATTCTAACTCGCAACTGGGTACTCGGAACTCGTTACTCGCAACTATCCAACTTCCACCAGCCCATACCTCCTCTGCCAGTGGCTCTTCAGGTGGGCGAAGACGCGGGCGATTTCTTCCTGTGTAATTTCTGCGCTGGGCCCGGCCACGACGCGGCCAGCCTCGCGGCGGGCCACCTCCAGCAATTCGATGTCGCGCAGCAGGTTGGCCACGCGAAACCCGGGCATGCCCGACTGCCGGGTGCCGAAGAATTCGCCCGGGCCACGAAGTTGCAGGTCCATCTCGCCGATCGCGAATCCGTCCGACGTCCGCACCAGGGCGTCGAGCCGTTTTTCGCCGTCTTCGGAGACCTTGCCACCGGTCATGAGGATGCAATACGACTTGGCGGCGCCGCGTCCAATGCGCCCGCGCAACTGATGAAGCTGCGCCAGGCCGAAGCGTTCGGCGTGCTCCACCACCATCACCGTGGCATTGGCCACGTCCACGCCGACCTCGATCACCGTGGTCGCGACCAGGACGTCGATCTCGCCGGCCGCAAAGCGCCGCATCACATCGTCCTTTTCGTCCGCCGCCAGACGCCCGTGCAGCAGTCCCACGCGCAGATCGGGAAACACCCGCTTGCGCAGCTCGTCATACATCTTCACCGCCGCCTTCAGCGTGAGCCGCGGCTGGGCTTCGGGAAAGAGCGCGGCAGTGATGGGAGCAGCCTTCCCTTCGCTTCCGCTTGGCGCGGCCGAGGGCGGCCGCGCTACATCCTCTTCTTCTTTTTCCTCGATCACGGGGTAGACGATGTACGCCTGGTGCCCGGCTGCCACCTGTTTGCGCACGAAGGCAAAAACCTCTTCCGAACGCTCGTCGCCGACGCGCCGCGTGACGATGGGCACGCGTCCGGGCGGCATTTCGTCGAGCACGCTCACGTCCAGGTCGCCGTACAGCGTCAGCGCCAGGGTGCGCGGGATGGGAGTGGCGGTCATCACCAGTGTGTCCGGCTCAGCCGCGGACGGCTTCTTCATCAGACGGAAGCGCTGCAGCACTCCGAAGCGGTGCTGCTCGTCCACGATCACCAGGCCGAGGTTCGCAAATTCCACTTTCTCTTCGATGAGCGCATGCGTCCCGATCACCAGTTGCGCGCTGCCCTGGGCGATGTGGCGGCGGATCTCCCGCTTCTGCGCGGTATCAAGTGATCCCGTGAGCAGCACGATTCGGTACGCGGCCTTCTCGAGGATCCGTCGTGCGGCCAGGTAATGCTGCGTGGCCAGGATCTCCGTCGGCGCCATGAGCGCGGCCTGATGCCCGTTCTCGATGGCGATGATTGCGGCTTCGAGCGCGACGATGGTTTTGCCGGAACCCACGTCGCCCTGCAGGAGGCGGCGCATGGGTGAAGCTGCGCTCATGTCACGGGCAATCTCACCCAGCACCCGCTTTTGTGCCGCGGTGGGATGAAACGGCAGGATGCGCTTGACGGCCGCGCGCACCTGGTCTTCGAGGCGGAAGGTGATGCCGGGCTGCCCGCGCAGCCGTTTGCGCTTGAGCTCCAGCCCGACTTCGAGGAAAAACAGTTCTTCGAAGATGAGCCGACGGTGCGCCGGCGTACGCGCCGTCAGCAATTCTTCCAGCCGCGCCTCAGGCGGAGGCCAGTGCGCGCGCAGAAACGCCTCGCGCCGCGGCGGAAGCTGCAGCCGCCGGCAGATGGCCGCGGGCACGCCGTCGGGAACCTCGGCCGCCAGGTTCTTCATGGCGCTGTCGATGATGCGCCGGAACCATCGCGAGGTCAGCTTGCCGCGCCCCGCCGATTCGTAGATGGGAACGATGCGTCCCATCTCCAGCGACGCCGCTGCACCCGCCTCAACTTCTCCCGGCTCACCGAGAATCTCGAATTGCGGCTGCACCAGTTGAATGCGCGAGCGTCCGTAAAGGGTCTCCTCCACTTTGCCGTAGAGCGCGACTATCTGTCCCGGCTCGAATTTTCCCTTCAGGTAGGTGGCGTTGAACCACACACACTTCAGCGCGTTGCGCCCCTGGGCCACGTTCATTTCAAAGATGGGCATGCGGCTGGTGCGGAACAGGCCCGAAGTGCGCACTTCGCCGATCACCGTAGCCATCTCGCCCGGCCGCAGCTCGGCAATGGAGCGCGGGTTCAGCCGGTCTTCATAGCGGAACGGAAGGTAATAGAGCAGGTCCTCGACCGTGGAGACGCCCTTTTCCGTGAGGATGGCGGCGATGCGCGGGCCGACGCCTTTTACATATTGGACGGGAGTATTCAGCTCGAGCATCGGCGCTGGGATTCTCACCCGACGAGCCGCCGAGCGCAATCAAAGAAGAGGGCGGCCCTCTCAGGCCGCCCACCCACTCGCAACTCGGTACTCGGAACTCGGTACTCGCTAGTTCTTCTTGGTTGCCTTGGACTTCTTGTAGTGCGTCTGCACTTCGGCCCCGATGCTGGCCAGCATTTGCTTGGCGGCATCGGCGAGCTGCCCTTCCGGCTGCAGTTCCAGGAACTTGTTGAAGGACTCCTCGGTTCCCGGAGGAGCGATCATGCGGTTGTTCTTGTCGAGAGTGGCCTTGGCGAGCAAGTTCACGCCCTTCCAGTAGTAGGCTTCGGCCTTGGTGGGATCGGCAGCGATGCACTTGTCGAAGGCCACTATCGCTTCCTCCGAGCGGCCGTTGTTGGTGAGCACCGCACCCATATTGAAGTAGTACTGGCCGGCGCTCGTGGGCTCGATTTCGGCCGCCTTGTTGTAAGAGGCGATGGCGTCCTCCACTTTGCCGGACTTCATCTGGGCCTGTCCCAGGTTGTTGTAGTAGGCCCCGAGCGGCTTGATGGCAATAGACTTCTGGTAGCTCTCCACCGCCTGGTCATACTTTTTGCCACCCAGGTAGGCATCGCCGAGCTTGAACCACAGCAGGTCGCGCGTGGGGTCGGCCTCGGTCGCCCTGGCCAGTATCTCCGCCGCCTGGTCGAAGTCGCCCGCATCGGAGGCGGCCGCCGCCTGGGCCAGCATCTCATTCAGGCCCTTGATCTTGACGTTCTCTTTTTGGGTCTCTTCCTGCTGCTTCTTCTGCTCGGCGCTCATCTGGCCACTGCCGGCCGCCCGCTCCTTGGCCATGTCCAGATCCATCACATTGGTCTCTTTCGAGATCGTCACTTGCACCTTATTGAAGAAGAACAGTGACCGGCCGGCCTTTTGGTCTTCCTTGTTGCGGTAGAACGTGACCTTGTAGCTTCCGCTAGCAACTCCGATGGCGTAGTACTCCCCTTTCTTGTCGGTGTCGAGGTTGTACTTGCGACCCGTGTCCAGGCTCAGGTACTCCACCACCGCGCCCACGATGGGCTGCCCCGACTCGTCGGTTACCTTGCCTTTGACGGCCGCCGTAATCTGCGACCAGGCAGGTGCAGCCAGCCCGACCGCCATCACCGCCGCTACCATCCACTTCCAACTCCGTTTCATGTCTTGCCTCCCGGCAACGAATCTTGGGTCAAGAAATCTGATGATGGCCCAGCCTCTCAGTGGGTGAGTGCACCCGACAGGTACGGGACGGGGTCTCGCGCGCCCGCTGCCTCGAACGCCCGCAGGCGCAATACACAGCTTTCGCAGGTTCCACAGGCGAGGTCTTCCCGGCTGTAACAGGACCACGTTAAATCGAAGGGGGCGCCGAGTTCAAGGCCCAGCCGCACGATCTCCTGCTTGCGCATGGCGATGAGCGGCGTCACGATCTCAATGCCGCCCGCGCGCGTTCCTGCGCGTACCACCTGGTTGAAGGCCTCGTAGTACGCCGGCCGGCAATCGGGATAGCCGGAACTATCCGGCTCCACCGCGCCGATGAACACTTTTTCCGCTCCCAGCACTTCCGCCCAGCTCACCGCCGCGGCCAGAAAATGCGCGTTGCGGAAAGGGACATAGGTCACGGGAATCCCCGCGCCCGTCGTTTCCCCGGCGTCGGGAACGGCGATGCGCTCGTCAGTCAGTGCCGAGCCGCCCACCGCGCGCAGCACTTCATTCCGCACGTGCAGCCGTTCGTGGATTCCCAAACGATCGCAGATCCGCTCGAAGGCGGCAGCCTCGCGCTCCTCGGTGCGCTGTCCGTAACTCACGTAGAGCGCCGCAGCGCGGTGGTCACGCGCCGCCAATGCGGCGCAGACGCACGAATCCATGCCTCCGCTCAGGAGGACGACGGCTCGGGAACGCTGGGGCAGGGCGGACATTCGGTGTCGATTTGGCTCTCTAAAGCTTAGATTCTATACGCTCCTCTGCGAGTTGCATGGCGGACTTGTCCGCCCGTTCCGGCACCAACCGTGCCCAGTTACCGGCAGCTTGAGGCTCGCAACTCGGAACTCGCAACTCGCAACTCGTTACACACCTTTCACCTGCGGCTCCCAGATGAACTTGTGGACCTGCAAACCCAGGCGCACACCAAGGCCGTCGGCCAGGATCCACTCCGCCAGGAGGCGCGGGTCCAGCAGGCAATGGGACGCATCTCTCGTGCCGGCGGCGTCTTTGCGGAAGGCAGGAGAGAAGATCACCGAGCCCACGCGCGCCGGCAAATCGTGCGTGCGGGTGAAGTCACGGGCGAACTCATAGTCCGTGCGGTCACTGAGGACGAACTTCACTTCGTCACGCGGAGTGAGTGCGCTCAGGTTCTCCATGAGAAACGTGTTCGCCTCGCCCGAGTGCGGACACTTCACGTCCACGACTTTCACCACTTCTTTGGGGACGCGTGCCAGGGGGCGTTCCCCGCTGGTCTCCAGCAGGATGGTGTAGCCGAAAGCCAGCAAGCGGCGCATCAGTTCCAGGACTTCCTTCTCCTGGAGCATGGGCTCGCCACCCGTGATCTCCACCAGCTTCACCGGCGCCAGGGCGCGGACCTTGGATTCGACTTCGTCGAGCGTCATCCGTTGCCCGCCCTCGAAGGTGTATTCGCTGTCGCACCAGGTGCAGCGCAGGTTGCATCCCGTGAGCCGCACGAAAATGCAGGGCAGCCCGGCATAACTGGATTCGCCCTGGATGGACGCATAGATTTCGGTGATCTGCATGCGAGTACCGAGTTCCGAGTACCGAGTAGGCCCGACTCCAACTCGCAACTCGGTACTCGCAACTCGTTACTCGAAGTAGGTAGCTGCCGCGTCCTCGGTCTCCCACACCGTGACGTCCTTCACCCGTACGCGGCCATCGGTAATCATGCCCAGGCGCGTGCCGGCATGCTGATAGAAGTAGCGCGCCAGATTTTCCGCCGATGGATTCAGCGTGTTGAAGGGCTCGAGTTCATTGAGCATCTGATGATCGAGGCGCTCGATCATCGTCCGCACCACGTCTTTCAGGTCCTTGAAGTCGAGCAGCAGCCCGGCCGCATCCAGATCGCGGCCCTGGAGCGTCACCTTCACCTTGTAGTTGTGGCCGTGCGGCTTCTCGCACTTGCCCTTGTAATTCCGCAGGTAGTGCCCCGCGGCAAACGATCGTTCCACGGTAACTTCAAACATGTTCTCCCCCCCCGCGATTCCCAGGCAGGCCGGCAATCCGTTCATTGTAACGCGCACCGCGCACGTCAGCCTTTGCGGAAGAACTCCTGAACATCGGCCAGCGATGTCGTGCGCCGGTAATTCGGGAGGCTCTCCAGGAACACTTGCCCGTAGCGCTGGCGCTGGATGCGGTTATCGAGCAGCACCAGCAGGCCGCGGTCGTTGAGCGAGCGGATCAGCCGGCCGAAGCCCTGCTTGAGGCTGATGACCGCCGCCGGCACCTGGTAGTCGTAGAAAGCATTGCCGCCTTCTTCATTGATGCAGTGGATGCGCGCCGCCACCACCGGATCGCCAGGCACGGCGAAAGGCAGACGGTCAATAATGACGCAACTGAGCTGCTCGCCCTGCACGTCCACGCCTTGCCAGAACGACGATGTGGCAAACAGCACGGCGTTGGGGGTTGCCCGGAACTCCTCCAGCAGCGCGTTCTTGGGCGCCGTGCCCTGCAGCAGCACGGGGAAATCGAGTTGGTCGGCCAGCCGGCGGTGGATCTCATTCATCTGCGCATAGCTGGTGAACAGGCAAAACGCGCGGCCTTCGGTGATTTCCAGCATCTGCCGGATCAACTCTCCCGCGCGCCCGGCGAACTGCGGTGTGCGCGGGTCGGGAAGGTCGGGCGGAACGTAGAGCAGCGCCTGGCGCGCGTAATCGAAATGCGAGGGCACCACCAGCTCGCGGGCGTGATCGAGGCCCAGGCGCCGGCGGATGTAGGAAAAACCTCCGGTCACGGCCAGCGTGGCCGAGGTAAGCACCGCGGTCTCCAGGCCCTCCCACAATCCCTGGCGCAGGATGGGAGCGACTTCGATGGGCGTGGCCTGCAGGAAGACGTGCTGCCCGCCGCCCCGTTCCCCGCCCCGGCCGCGCCGCTCGTCACCGCGCCCGCGACGCTCGATCCAGAACACGGTGTTGCGTTCCGTGGATTCCAGCAGGAACTCCAGATTCGCGCGCAACTCGTCGGCGCGACGCGCCAGGTTGAACACCTCTTCGGGTTTCTGCGGCAGGGACTGGAGCGCCGACACCAGGCGCTGCAGCGCGGCTTTCAGTTCGTCGTACTGATCGCCGCTTTCTTCCAGGAACTCGCTGCGGGCATCGAAGGGGAAGCGTCCCTCGCCGGGCGGCAGCACGGAGAAGAAGATTTGCGCGCGTTCCCGGAGGCCCGCCGAAGCCCGCTGCACATCGGACGTGAAAATCCCCTTGAGCTTGAGTATGGTTTCGGTGTCGCGTGCCAGGTCGGCAATGCGCAGGTCACTCACCGTCACGCCGAAGTAGCTGCTGGCGACGTCTTCCAAGTCGTGGGCTTCATCGAAGATCACGGCGCCAAATTCCGGCAGGATGCCCGCGTCGGGAGCGCGCTCGGCCAGCCGCCGGATGGCCATGTCTGCAAAAAACAGATGATGGTTCACGATGATGATGTCGCTCTGCGCGGCGCGGCGGCGCATTTCGGTGATGAAGCAGCGGTCGTACTGCCTGCACTTCTGCCCGGTGCAGGCATCGGCGCGGGCATCCAGGCGCGGCCACAGCGCGCTCGCTTCCGGCAGAGAAGCCAGTTCTGCACGGTCGCCGTTGGCCGTGGTCTTCTCCCATTCCTGGATGATGCGGAAGTGGTCGATCTGCTCCAGGCCCGTGAGCACCGGCTTTTCGGCCACGTCGTAGAGCTTTTGACGGCAAAGGTAGTTGTTGCGCCCCTTCATATAGCAGACGCGCAGCTTGCCCACCCCGGCTTCGCGCTCGAGAAAAGGCACATCCTTGTGGAAGAGCTGCTCCTGCAGGGTCTTGGTTCCGGTGGAAATCACCACGCGTTTGCCGGCGCGGATCACAGGCACGAGGTAAGCCAGCGTCTTTCCGGTGCCGGTTCCGGCTTCGACCACCAGATGGCGCTTCTCGCTCAGGGCTTGCTCGACGGCTTGCGCCATGTCCAGCTGTCCGCGCCGGAACTCATAGGCAGGATGCGTTTTCGAGAGCACTCCACCCGGCCCGAAGAAGGTGTAGAGCGAGGGCAGCCCGTGTGGCGCGGCCGTCCTCGGCCGCGTTCCGGCGCTCCTGGGCGATGAGACGTTCACAGCACCCTATGATAGTCGCTGCACCAGCGCGACCGCCCTCTTGCTGCGGCTCCTGTAAAATCTTCTTAGGCTACCCGCCCTGATTCCTGTCCAAGAGATCCCCAGAATGTCGTCACCCGCATCCGAGCAGCCTCCCGATCCCGGCCAGCAGCTTCTGCACCTGGCTTTCAGCTACGTGCTTTCTATTTCCGTCAACGTGGTGGCCAAGTTGAAGATCGCCGACCTGTTGAAGGCCGGTCCACGCTCAACGCGGGAATTGGCCGCCGCCGCCGGCGCCAACGAGGACGCGCTCTATCGCGTGATGCGCGCGCTGGCCAGTAGCGGCGTTTTCGTGGAGACCGCGCCGCGCACTTTTGCCCTCACGCCCGCGGCCGAGCCGCTTTGCACGGGAAGCTCGCTGTACGACCTGATCGTATGGATCTCGGATCCCTTTCACTTCCGCATCTACGCCGAAACCATGCACTCGGTGAAGACCGGCCAGCCCTGCGCCGACCGCGTCCTGGGTCAACCGCTCTTCGATTACTTCCCTACCGATAAGGAAGAGTCCGAGATCTTCAATGCGGCCATGATCTCCATGACCGCCATGGTGATTCCCGCAGTGCTCGAGGCCTACGACTTTTCCGGCATCGGCACGCTGGTGGACGTGGCCGGCGGTCACGGTTCGGTGGTCAGCGGCATTCTGGAAAAGCATCCGCAGATGCGCGGCATCCTGTTTGATCTGGAACACGTGGTCACCGGCGCCAAACCGAGATTCGAGGCTCTGGGGCTCATCCGCCGGATGCAGTTCGTCTCCGGTGACTTCTTCCAGAGCGTGCCCGCGGGCGGTGATGCCTTCATCATGAAGCACATCATCCATGACTGGGACGACGCCCGCGCGCTCTCCATCCTGAACAACTGCCGCAAGGCATCGCCGCAAGCCAAAGTGATTCTGCTGGAAGCCGTATTGCCCGCGGGCAATGAGCCGCATTTCGGCAAAATACTCGACCTGGAGATGCTCACGCTGCCGGGCGGACGCGAGCGCACCGAAGACGAATTCCGCGCCTTGTTCGCGCAGGCCGGATACCGACTCGCTCGCGTGGCGCCCACCAATTCGCCGCTTTGTGTGATTGAAGCCGTGCCCGCATAGCAGGCTGGGAAGTCAATGAAGCATTGGGTCAGCCGGGCGCTTCGATTTCACGGCAGGCCGAACGAGGCTACCAGCTCTCTTCGTCCACCCGTTCGCAGCCGTTTCGATCAGCCTCCCCAATTAGGACCAGATCGTCAGCGGTGATTCCTCCAGCGAAGCTACACAGCACGGCGGAATTTGAGGACGGAAGCACCAACATAGATTACCGTAAATAGTTGCGATGCAAAGATAATAGGTCTCTGATGCCAGCTCCAATCCTAGCCATCGTCGGTCGTCCTAATGTGGGTAAGTCCACGCTTTTCAACCGCATCGTGGGACGGCGGCGGGCTATTGTTGGCGATGAGCCCGGCATCACCCGCGACCGCATCTACGCCGAAGCCGAGTGGCTCGGCCGGCGCCTCCGCGTGGTAGACACCGGCGGCATGCTGCCCGACGATAAAGAACTGATGCCGTCGGAAATCTTCCGCCAGGCACGCGTGGCGCTGGAGGAAGCCGCCGCCATCATCATGGTGGTAGACGGGCGCTCCGAACTCGCGGCGCCCGACCTCGATCTCGCCCGTCTGCTGCTGCGCACCGGCAAGCCGCTCTTCCTCGCCGTCAACAAAATGGATACACCCAGGCTGGAAGCATTCGCCGATGAGTTTCACCGCCTGGGCATCCGTAACGTCTTCCCTGTCTCCGCCGAGAATGGTACCGGCGTGGTCGAACTGCTCGAGGCCGTGCTCGACAAAATCCCAGCCGCAAAGGGCGCAAAGGTGGCGGAGGAAGAGGAGCCCGTTGGCGAAGGTGTCCGCGCCGCGCGGGAAATCAAAGTCGCGATCATCGGCCGGCCCAACGTCGGCAAGTCCACGTTGCTTAATCAGCTCACGGGCAGCGCACGCGCCATCGTCTCCGAAATTCCCGGGACCACGCGCGACGCCGTGGACGAAATCGTAGAACGCGATGGCCACGTGTATCGCTTCATTGATACCGCCGGCATCCGCCGCAAGGGCAAGACCAAGTTGATGGCGGAGAAGCTGAGCGTGGTCATGGCGCGCAAGCACCTTGAATCCGCCGATGTGGCCCTGCTGATGATTGATGCTGTCGAGGGCGTGACCGCGCTCGATGCCAACATCGCCGGCTATGCCCACGAGAGCGGACGCTCGGTGATCGTGGTGGTGAACAAGTGGGACCTGGTGGCCGGACCCAATGTAGCCCGGCCTCGCTCCGCCGAGCGGACACCAGGAGGCCGCATACGCCCGGGCGAGGACGAACCCGCATCACCGCACGACTATGAACAACGTCTGCGCTACAAGCTCAAGTTTCTTTCGTACGCGCCGGTGCTGTTCATTTCCGCGGTCAGCGGGAAGAATACGGAGAAGGTATTCCAAGCGGTGGAACTGGTCGCCGCCGAACGCAGCAAGCGCATCCCTACTGCGGAAATCAATCGCTTCCTGGCGACGGTGGACTTTGAGCGCGCCGGCGTGCCACGCGCGAAGAAGGTCCGGATTTACTACATGACGCAGGCGGCCGCCTCGCCACCCACCTTCGTGCTCTTCACCGACAAGGCGGTGAAGCTGCACTTCTCCTACCAGCGCTTCCTCGAGAACCAGATACGACGGGCGTTCGGCTTTGTGGGTACGCCGATATGGATCAAGAACAGGGCGAGGGCGTAACGATTCATCAGCAGTGCGAATGGCCCACTTACCAGAGTAAGATCTCCGAGCAATCGCTGTCGAATGTCTACTGTCCTGCGAAGTATCGTCATACTGAACCTCGTCCTTGCCGGACTGCTGTTCCTGGAAGGACCACTCTCGGAGCTGGCACGCCTCCCAGAGGCTTCGCTCGCGCTCCTGATCCGGCATGTTGCCGGTTTCCTGCATGCAGGGGTTGAACTGATCAGCCGGCCGGCGCGGATCTGGTTCCTGGTCTCAACCCCGTTTCTGCTGGCGCTGCTGGTGTTCCTCGGGGTGAGCAAGGCCCTTGCCGGAGTCCGCAGGCGCGAAGAGGCAACAGGCACTGCCGGCGAGGGCAGGTTTTGGGTGGATGCGTTTTTGGTGGCGATCTGGTTAGCAGTATTGGTGCTGGACTTCGGGTATCGGCGGTTTTGACCACGCGTGGCGGCTTGAATCCCAGGCGAGCTACGCGCGCGCCACGGCACACCCGGCGAGCGCGCCTGAAAGCGCATCCCACCATTCGTCAAACGCCTGTAGCGCCCGCTCGCATTGCCGGCGATGGCGCTCCTGCCGGTCGCGGATGGGCTCTGCAAGCGGCGGCAGCAGGTCGAAAGTGATGTTCGCAGGCTGGAAATTACGCGCGTCGGCGTGCGTGATGTAATGCACCAGCGATCCGAATGCCGACTCCCGCGGCGGCGCCACAGGTTCCACGCCGGATGCGATCGAGGCCGCGTGCAAGCCTGCCATCAGACCCGCAGCGATGGACTCCACGTAGCCCTCAACGCCGCAGATTTGACCCGCGAACAGTACTTGCGGATGCGACTTCAGCGCCAGCGTTTCGCTGAGCAGCGAGGGAGCGTTGATGTAGGTGTTGCGATGAATCTGCCCGTAGCGCAGGAAACGGGCGTTTTCCAGGCCGGGGATCAGGCGCAGGACGCGTGCCTGTTCGCCGAACTTCAGGTGGTTCTGGAAACCCACGAGGTTGTAGGAATCGGCGCGCAGGTTCTCGCGCCGCAGTTGCACGACGGCCCAGGGCCGGTGCCCGGTGCGAGGATCGCGCAAGCCCACGGGCTTCATAGGTCCGAAGCGCAAGGTATCGCGCCCGCGGCGGGCGATTTCCTCAATGGGCAGGCAGCTCTCAAAGTAATTCAGCCTTTCCCAGTCCTTGCCTTCGACAGACTGGGCAGCAAGCAGCGCGTCGTAGAAACGGTCGTACTCTTCGCGAGTGAACGGGCAGTTGATGTAATCGGCCGTGCCCTTATCGTATCGCGCGGCAAAATAGACGCGCGACTGGTCGATCGAATCAGCCTCCACGATGGGACTGATGGAATCGTAGAAGTAGAGATGGGAATTGCCGCTGAGCCGCGCAATGTCGGCAGAGAGTGCGTCCGACGTCAGCGGGCCGGTGGCCACGATGGTCACGCCGGAGTGTTCGTCGATAGAGCTGACTTCCTCGCGCCGCAAGTGGATGAGGGGCTCGTCCGAGATCGCTGCTGTCACACGCGCAGCGAACGCGTCGCGATCCACCGCCAGGGCATGCCCGGCGGGGACGGCCGACGCACGCGCGCATTCCAGCAGCAACGATCCCGCGCGCCGCAGTTCCTCCTTGAGCAGCCAGGGTGCGGTGAATTCCGTGTCTGACTTCAGGGAGTTGGAGCACACCAGCTCGCCGAGGTCGCCGGTCTGGTGGGCGGGCGTCGAGCGAACGGGGCGCATCTCACACAGCTCCACCGCGATTCCGCGATGCGCCAGTTGCCACGCAGCCTCCGAACCGGCCAGGCCGCCGCCGATGATCCGGATTGGGCGATTCTCAGCCACCGACCTCGGACGCGCCGGGCGCAGATTCAGAGGCGTGCTCATGGCGGCGGCGAAACATCTATTATACGAGCCGAAAGTAGACAGCGAAGGAGGGCGGCATGGCGCGCGTGACTTATATCGAGCTGGAACAGGCTTCGGTCGAGGTCAAGGAAATCTATGAGCAAATCCTGAAGGGCAAACCGGGCAATGCACAGAAAGCCATGGCCCACCGCCCCACCGTGCTGAAGAACTTCCTGGCGTTCTTTGCCAGTGTGGGCCGCGCGCTCGACCGGCGGCTGTACTCCCTGGTGTGCATCCGCGTCTCCATGGTCAATCAGTGCCACTATTGAATGCAGCACCACTTCGCTTCGTCGAAGCGGGCTGGACTAACGCCGGACGACTGGAAAGCACTGAAGAATCCTCAGACTGCGACGTTCACCGAGAAAGAAAAGTCAGCGCTGGCCTTTGCCGAAAAGCTCACGCGCACGCCCGCCGCAATCACGGACGCCGACATTGCAGCGCTCAAGCCTCACTTCTCCGACGCCGAGATCGTGGACCTCGACTTCCTGATCGGCTTGGCCAACCTCACCAACCGCTTCACCGACCCGCTGGGGATCGAGCTGGAATTTCCGCCGGAGAAGATCTAGCCACAGAGGCACAGAGACACAGAGAATTGCAAGAACAATGGAAAGAGTACCGGGCAACCCGAGCCCCAGTTACAAGCCAGGGGCCAAAAGCGAAAACTCTTTCTCTGCATCTCTGTGCCTCTGTGGCTAAAGTATCACTCGCTCGTCCCCTACCCGCCGCGTCACCCGCTCGCGATCCAGGTATTCGAGCAGCGGGAGGCACAGAGACACAGAGAATTGCAAGAACAATAGAAAGAGTACCGGGCAACCCGAGCCCCAGTTACAAGCCAGGGGCCAAAAGCGAAAACTCTTTCTCTGCGTCTCTGTGCCTCTGTGGCTAAAGTATCACTCGCTCGTCCCCTACCCGCCGCGTCACCCGCTCGCGATCCAGGTATTCGAGCAGCGGGATAGCGTATTTGCGGCTGACGCCGGCCAGGTCTTTGAACTTGCCCACGTCAATCGTTGTGGCCGTCTTCTTGTAATTCGCGACCTTCTGCCTCAGTTCGCCCAGTGCGTTGCGATGAAACACCAGGTCGTCGGCCAGCTTCACCAGTATCTTCTCGCGCAGCAGCAGAGTGACAATCTTCTGCGCGCGCGCCTTGTCCACCGGAAGTGAGGCGAGCACGTCCTTCAGCGCGGGCACTTTCAGCCAGGCTTTTGCAAAAGCCGATTCGATGGTGGCCTTGGCTTCGGCCTCCTCGTCCTTCAAGACCACGCTGCGGCCGGCCGCGCGCACCTGCTCGCCGGAAACCTCGAGGCTGCCAGCGCGGGCTAGCGCTTTCAAGGCTGCGGCAAGGATTCCAGGCTCTACCTGAAACTCTTCGCGCAGCTCTTCTTTGCTCATGCCCGCCACCAGCGGATTCCTGGCATGGAACGTCTTCACCGCGTCCGCGAGCGCCGTCTTCAATACCTCGAGCGCCGAGGCCTGAACCAGCACCTCTCCAATGTGCAGCAGGCGGCCCGACTTCAGCGCGGGGGCCGCGAGGGCTTCCACGCGCTCCTTGCTCCATCCCGTTTCGGCGACGGCCTGGTCCATCGTCAGCCCGTTGTGACCTCGGCGAGCGACCCGCGCCGCCAGGATGCCGTCTCCATTTCCGCCCGCGAGGAGCGAGAGAAAGTCTGCCGAGTCCTTCTTCCGTGCCGGAGAGAACGCGTCCAGCACGGCGCCCCCACCAATGGTCACCACCGGTGAAAACTGGCGCAGGATAAAGCGGTCGCCCGGCAGCAGTAGCAGCGGTTCGGCCGGGCGGAGTTGTGCAAACGCGGTGGCGCCCGGAGCGAGCTGCGCTCCTTCATAGAGCCGGACTTCGGCTACCGCCTCTGCTGTGTAGACGTGCAGGTGGACGCGCGCTCGGTCGCGCAGCGGGCGCGCATCGGTAAGCAAGGTGAGCGAGGCGTCGAAGCGTTGTGTGGCGCGCAACAGGCCCGGCGGCGCCAGCATCATGCCACGTGCCAACTCTTCCTTTGCTACGCCGGCGAGGTTGAGCGCCGTGCGCTGGCCGGCGGCGGCCTGTGAAACGTCCGCGTCGTGCACCTGCAATCCGCGTACTCGCGCACGCCGGCCCGTGGGATAGACCTCAACTTCCTCTTCCTTGCGGACGCTGCCCGCAACCATGGTTCCGGTCACCACCGTCCCGAAGCCTTTCATCCCGAACACGCGGTCGATGGGCAGGCGGAAAATCGCGGATGAATCACGGGCGGCGGCTTCTGTTGCAACTCGTTGGAGCTGCTGCTTGAGTGCTTCCATGCCCTCGCCGGTGCGCGCGCTCACACTCACCATAGGCGAATGAGATGCATCGAGGAACGAACCGCGCACGAACTCCTCCACTTCCAGGCGGACCACCTCCAGCGTCTCCGTGTCCACCAGGTCGGATTTGGTCAGGACGGTGATCCCGCGCGGAATATTCAGCAGGCGGCAGATATCGAAGTGTTCGCGGGTCTGCGGCTTGATGGATTCATCGGCCGCAATGACGAACAACACCAGGTCCATCCCGCCCACGCCGGCCAGCATGTTGCGCACGAAGCGCTCGTGTCCGGGGACGTCTACGAAGCCCAGGCGCAGCGTGTCGCCGTCTGCACCCGGAAGTTGCAGGTGGGCAAAGCCCAGGTCAATGGTGATGCCGCGCCGCTTTTCCTCCGCAAGACGGTCCGCATCGATCCCGGTCAGCGCTTTCACCAGCGCGGTTTTTCCGTGGTCAATGTGACCCGCGGTGCCTACGATGACCGATTTCATTTTCTTCGAGTTCCCTCGCTGCGCTCGGGATTTCGGCGGCGGGCTCCCGCTTCGCTCACGCCCGCCAAGCGCCTCAACATCGTCGAACAGTGTAGCCCGGCTGCCATGAGCCATGTTCATGGCTGCTATGGGAATAAAGAGGGAAGGAACATGGTGTGTCCTCCGTCCAACGATAGGGTGCAGGAGGATTGCGATGAGAGTCTCCGGTTTGGTGAGTACATGCGTTGCTGCGGTGTTCTTCACACCTCTGGCGGGCGCACAAGTGCAGTCCACCGCAGGCTTGAATTCCTACCACAGGGCGAAACAGGTGCTCGATGCCGGGGTCAAGGCGATCGGCGGATTGGAAGCACTGCGTGCTGTGAAGACCGTCCGCCGGCAAATGTCCGGAGAGTGGATCGGATCCGGCCAGCACCCGCGGCCCTACGCCGTCACCGCACCCACCCTTATAGCCCCGCCCGCCAACGGGCTCGACGAACTTACGAGCCTTATCGACTACAACGGGAATCGGTGGCTCGAGGAAAAGGTCGAGTCCGATATCAAAAGAGAGGATTCCATCACACGAAGGAATTCGGGTACGGATCGCTCAGGATTCGAGACCATCACCTTCCGTCAGGAGAAGTCTTACTATCGCGCGTACTCCGACGACGATGCCCGCCCCCTCCACGTGCGCAGGTTCCGCCGCTACCCGGAAGGCGTACTGCGAGTGGCCTTGAGCCGGCCGGAGACTCTGGAGTGGGTGGGAACCGGGATGGAACTCGGGCGGCAGCAGCAAGTCATCTCTTTCTCGGATTCTCTGGGGACCCGCGTATTGCTCTACTTCGATGCCAAGACGCATCTGCTCACCAAGTCAGAACTCCTGCGCGAACATGCGCTGGCGGGCGACACGTTCGCAGACATGATCTACCAGGATTACCGCCCGGTGGGGCAGCTGCAGTTGCCTTTCCGCTACATCGATCGTGTGGCCGGAGTTCCGACGGAGGAGATGCGCGCCACTTCGATCGAACTCGACGTCACACTTCCCGAGGAACGTTTCCGTCCACCGCAAACGCAGGATGTCGTCCTCATGGCCGCCGATCCCGCGGAGCCGGCTGTCGAGAGGCTTGGCGAGAATCTGTACATGATCCGTGGCCCCTACAACATTGTCTTTGCCGCCTTTCGCGACCACATCGTCGCCTTCGAAGCGCCCTTGAACAGCCGCTATTCGGAGACTTGCCTGAAATTGATCCGTGCCACTGTTCCGGGCAAGCCCATTCGTTATCTGGTTTCCACTCATTTCCACTACGACCACGTCGCGGGAGTGCGCCCGTATATCGCGGAGGGAATTCCCATCCTCACCACGCCGGACGCGAAAGCGATCGTTGACCAGGTCGCGTCCAGCCGTCGAACCATGTATCCCGACGCGCTCTCGCGAAAGCCGCAGGCGCCCAATATCGAGACCCTTTCCGGCCCGAGAGTCCTGGACGACGGCAGCAATCGTGTGGAGCTCTACGATTTCGGGCCCACGGACCACATCACGCAGATGCTCGTGGTCTATTTCCCGAAAGAAAAACTGTTGTTCCAGGCCGATGTCTGGGACCCGATTTCCCTGGAACTAGTGATCGCCGGGCCCGACACCGTGAACCTGGCCAAAAGGATCCAAGAGCTGGGACTACAGGTGGAGCGCATCATTCCGGTGCACGGCCTTCCTGCAACCATGGAGGCGTTGAAGCGAGGCCTGGCTGTCCGCGCTAAGTACGTTCCCTGAAGAAGCGTCGCCATGCGCGCGAAAATGTCGGTGGACGCGCCGCGTGGATGGCGGTGATTTTCGGGCGCTTCCTCTGCCGAAGTCTGAAGATCCGCCCATCCATCTTGCTCCCGGTTCGCAGGCGTAGCCAATCGCCACAACCTGCCCGGGGAAGAAAACTCCGCTTCTTCACCGGGCATCTAAGCAGGAGTACGCAATACCCGCCCTGATGCTTGCATCAGGGCCGCTCAGGGAGCCGAGAACCTG
>JBOGLL010000334.1:0-7075 GCA_050746065.1 Terriglobales bacterium
AGGGCGGGGTTGTAGAGGCGGGTGTCAGGTCTCAGGGCAGGGCAGGAGCAGGGAGCAAATTGCGGCTACCATTAAGAGCGCTGCGTGGGCGTGCTGCGCGGCGGGGACGCAAGATGGAGCGAGAACGATTCGTCAAGCTGGTGGAGGAGGCACTGGACGCGCTGCCGGTGCGATTCCGCCAGCGGATTCGCAACCTCGCGGTCCTGGTGGAGGACCGGCCCCCCGGCCAGCCCTCGCGCAAGGGCATGCGAAGCGGAGCTGAAGACTTGGTGTTGGGCGTCTTCCAAGGCGTGCCGGCGACCGAGAAAAGCGTTTGGGACCTGCCCGGCGGGCCCAACCTAATCGTGCTCTATCAGAAGAACATCGAAGCCCTCTGCTCCAACGAGGCCGAGATTCGCAAGGAAATCCGGCAGACTGTACTCCACGAACTAGGCCACTACTTTGGAATGAGCGAAGCCGAGTTGGAAGACGTCTAGGCGGCAGGAGGCAGGAAGCGGGAGGCAGGCGGCAGGCAAGCAGGCTCGTACGCAGGCCATTTTTTCGTAGCGACCCTGGAGACGACCGGCAAGCTTCGTAGCGGCGCGTAAGATCCCTCGACTCGCCCGCCACGGCGGGCTCGCTCGGGATGACAAAAAGAACAGGAGGCAGGAGGTAGGAAGCAGGAAGCGAAAGAACAGGAAGCAGGGGGCAGGAGGCAGGAAGCAGGAAGAAAAACCAAGGGCGGCCGTGAGGTCGCCCTTTTCAAGAAAACCAAAAACGAAAAACCGAAAACGCGGGCGAGGTCACCGAGTCCCACCCTATCGCGCCAAAAGCGGGCGCGATAAGGGTGGGGCAGCACCTTGATCTTATGCGAGAAACGTGCGCTTACGCCGGTGCGGGGCGCTCGCCGGGGGCCATGCCGGGGGCGCGGCCGGGTTCGGGCTTCAGGACTTCCTGCACGCCGGAATCGCGTGGAGCCGTGCGGACGGGCAGTTCCTTGCCCTCGATGATCAGGCGGATTTCGTTGCCGTCGAGCACTTCGCGCTCCAGGAGCGCATCGGCGATGCGTTGCAGGGCGTCGCGGTTGCTGGAGATGACGTCCACGGCCGCCTTATAGGCGTTGTCCACCAAGAGCCGCACTTCGACGTCGATCTTGATGGCGGTGTCTTCGCTGTAGTCGCGGTGCTGGGCGATCTCGCGGCCCAGGAAGATCTGCTCTTCCTTCTTGCCGAAGGTGAGGGGGCCGAGGTCGCTCATGCCCCACTCGCAGACCATCTTGCGGGCCATGTCGGTGGCGCGTTCGATGTCGTTGCCGGCGCCGGTGGTCTTCTGTCCGAGGAACAGCTCCTCGGCGGCGCGTCCACCCATGAGGATGGCCAGCCCCGAGGTCAGATATTCCTTGGTGTAGCTGTGCTTGTCGTCGAGCGGCAACTGCATGGTCACGCCCAGGGCCATGCCACGCGGGATGATGGTGACCTTGTGCAGCGGGTCGGCGTGCGGCATCTTGGCGGCGAGCAGTGCGTGCCCGGCCTCGTGGAAGGCAGTGTTGCGTTTTTCTTCGTCGGAGAGAATGAGCGACTTGCGCTCGGCGCCCATCAGCACCTTGTCCTTGGCCAACTCAAAGTCAATCATGGTGACGTTCTTGCGGTTGTAGCGGGCGGCGCTCAGCGCCGACTCATTCACCAGGTTGGCCAGATCGGCTCCGGAGAAACCAGGAGTGCCGCGCGCGATGACGGAGAGTTCCACGTCCTCGTGCAGAGGGATCTTGCGGGTATGAACGCGCAGGATCTCCTCGCGCCCGCGCACGTCGGGGCGGGCCACGACCACGCGGCGGTCGAAGCGGCCGGGGCGGAGCAGTGCAGGATCGAGCACGTCAGGACGGTTGGTGGCGGCGATGAGGATCACGCCTTCGTTGGACTCGAAGCCGTCCATCTCGACCAGCAACTGATTCAGGGTCTGCTCGCGCTCGTCGTGACCGCCGCCCAGACCGGCGCCACGATGGCGGCCGACGGCGTCGATCTCGTCAATGAAGATGATGCAGGGCGCGTTCTTTTTGCCCTGCTCGAACAGATCGCGGACGCGGCTGGCGCCCACACCTACGAACATCTCTACAAAGTCGGAGCCGGAGATGGAGAAAAAGGGAACATTGGCTTCGCCGGCCACGGCGCGCGCCAGCAGAGTCTTGCCCGTACCGGGAGCGCCGACCAGCAGGACGCCTTTGGGGATGCGTCCGCCGAGCTTCTGGAACTTCTGCGCTTCGCGCAGGAACTCGATGATCTCCTTCAGCTCTTCCTTGGCCTCGTCGGCCCCGGCCACGTCCTTGAAGGTGACTTTCTTCTGCTGCATGGAGAGCAGCCGCGCCCGGCTCTTACCGAAGGAGAGCGCCTTGTTGCCGCCCATCTGCATCTGGCGCAGCATGAAGATCCACAGGCCCAAAACGAGCAGCACGGGAGCCAGGCCGAGCAGCCATCCGGACCAGCTTCCGCCCTGGTTGTCCTTCACTTTGATGGTCACGCCCTTCTGGCGGAGCAGCGTGATCATGTCCGGATAATTGGGAGGAACGGTGGTGCGGAAGAGGGCGGTGCCGTCCTTGTACGTGCCGCGAACGTCCGTCCCGGTGATGGTGACCTCTTTGACGTTGCCCTGGTCCACATGATTGAGGAAAGCGGAGAAATCGATTTCGCTCTCCGGCAGCCCGGCGCCACCGGCGCGCACCACAAGCTGCCACAAGAGGATTGCCGACACTACGATCAGAACCCAGAAAACAACCGTTTTTGCGGTGGAATTCAATTCAATCTCCTGCAAAACTCTGGAACCCGGCGGGACGGCGTCCTGGAAGACTGGTCCAGCCGCACTTCTATTAGATGCCGCAAGGGCAAAATTCGACCCTTACACTCTAACTGCATTTTAACCCGTTTGACCAGACAAAGTTGGGGCCGCCCACGTTACCTTTGGGTAGTTACTTTCCCTTGTCTGTACGTGACGGCAGCGAGGCCAGGTAGGGCAGGTTGCGGCCCAGGTCGGGGGCTCCTATGCCATAGCCCACCACGTAGGACTCGTCCACCAGGAAGCCGAAATAGTCCGGCTGCAGGGAGATGCGGCGCTCGGACTGCTTGTCGAGGAAAGTGGCCAGCTTGACGGAAGCGGCTCCGCGTCCGGTCATGTTACGCATGAGGAATTCGGCGGTGATGCCCGACTTCACCAGGCCCTCCAGAAGGAGTACGTCCTTGCCTTCCACATGGACTTCGGGGCTGTAGCGGATCTCGGTGGTTTCTCCCATGGAATGTTCCTCGGGCTTGAGGAACTGGCAGACGACGGGGACCTCCAGGGCGCGCACCAGGTCGGCCATGAAGATGAAGCTGTCTTCGAGTACAGCCACGGCGTAGAGCGTCTTGCCGCGGTAGTCCTGGCTGATCTGGCGGGCCAGCTCGGCGATGCGCTTGTGGATCTGTTCGGCGGTGGCGATGACCTTCAGGCTCTTGGTGTCCAGTCCGTCGGTGCTCACAGGCGAGGCCTCGTTTACGGGTTAAGCGACGCAGAGGGTTCGTGCGCCGACAATTCTTCGATCCGGAGCCGGGAAGCCGGCGCCGGCGCGGGAAAGCCACGCATCCAGATGATGGTCCCGCCGCTCAGGACCACCGGCCACAACCGGCGTTCCACCGGCGCCACGCGGCGCTCCTGCAGCAGCGTCTTGACCTTCTTCGGCGACCGGGTGTGCGCGGGCTGGAAGCGGTCACCCGCGCGCCAGTTGCGCACCACCAACTCGGCGGCCGGGGAAGTTGCGTCCGGCAGCAGCGCATTATACTCCGCGCCGGCAGCCGGGATGAGCGTGGCGCGGATCACGCTGCCGATTTCGGCCACGCGGACTTCGCCGGGCACGGTCAAACGATACTCGTAGTCGGCCGCGACTGGGCGGGATGCTGTGGGCTGCTCGAGGCGCAGCTCACGCGGTCCGCGCACCGCACGCCAGCCCTGGGGCAGCGAGCAACTCAGGCCGGCAGGGCCGGCGGCCAGATGACGCAAGGACTCCACGTCGGCAAACTCGAGCCGCAACCCGGCGGTCTCAGCGGCGGCGCGCAGCAGGCGGCGCTGCAGCGCCAGCGGATATGCGAGCAGAGCGTCCTGGAGGAGTGCGACGGCTCCGCCCTGAGACGTGGTGGATACCAGCACGCCGGGCAGAAGCCGAGAAACCTGTTCCTGCCAGTACGCCTCATCGGCGCGGGCGATTTCCGCCTGATTCGCCAGAACGTCCGCCACTTGCGGATTGAAATCGCGCTCGAGCAGCGGCAGCAGTTGGTGGCGGATGCGGTTGCGCAGGTGGCGCGTGTCCAGATTGCTCGCGTCCTCACGCCAGGGTTGGGCCAGTGAACGCAGATATTCCTGGAGATCACTCCGACGAGTGTGGAGCAGCGGGCGGATGATACTGGTGGGCGGCCGGGGACGGCTGGGCGGCCGGGGACGGCCGCCCCACATGGCCAGTTCCGGGTAGATTCCCGCCAGGCCTCGTGAGCCCGCGCCCCGCAAGGTACGCATGAGCACGGTTTCCGCCTGGTCGTCGAGGGTGTGGGCGGTGGCAATGCAGTTCACCGCGCCCTGGCGGAGCAGGTGGCGAAACCACGCGTAGCGCAGGTCGCGGGCGGCGGCTTCCAGGCTGAAGCCCTGAGCCGCAACATGCGCGGGCGCGTCGCCCGCCTCTACACGGAACTCGAGGCCGTGGGCGGCGGCCAGGGCGGCGACGAACTGCTGGTCAGCGTCGGCTTCGGCGCCGCGGATCCCATGATGAAAGTGCAGCACGGAGAGCACTACGCCCAGGTCGCTGCGCAGGTCGAGGAGGAGCCGCAGCAGGGCCGCCGAATCGGCGCCTCCGGAGACGGCCACGCCCACGCGGTCGCCGGCGTGCAAGAGGGCCTCGCGGCGGATATACTCGCGGACGCTTTCCCGCAAGGGTCCCCGCAATGGAACGGCAGGCGGCATGGATTTATGGTACATCGCTTCGATTGACGATTGAATCATTGACGATTGACGATTGCACTCTGTGAACTGATGCGAGCGCCGATCCTACATCTGTTTTTTCTGCTGCTGTTGTCTCCGGCACTGGCGGACGCGCCTTCCTGCGCGGCGACGGTGCTGGACCTGGAAGAATTTCTGGAGACCCTGCCGCGACGCTGCCGTAAAGACAGTGACTGCGAAGGGCGCTACTACCGCGCCGACTCCTGCGCGAAAGCAGTCGTAGTGCGCAAGAGCAAGCTGTCGCCGGTGCAACAGAAGCGCCTGCTGGCGTTCCAGGGACGCGTGCGTGAAGCCTGCGAAAGCGAGTGGTCGTCCCGTCCGGCGTGCTCGCCGCAGCCGTACCGCGCCGAATGCCGGCGCAACACCTGTATCGACGTGCTCGCCGGAAAGGAGCCAGGGCCGCCTACCATCCGGAGGCGGAATCCGGCGTATCCGGTAGCGACGATCCGGCATGCCTGCGGTCCCACGGACGGGCCGGCGCTGCAAATCAAACTGAGCAAGGTTGCAAATCCCGGGACGGGCGACACTGCGCTCTTCCTGACGCTTTACGCCGACCTGCCGCAGGCGCCGCTGCCTAAGCCGCGCACCTACCCACTGCGACCGCAGACCTCGGGCGACGGTGTGCGCTGCCTGAAACCCAACCAGTGCGAGACTGCTACCCAGGGCGAACTGGAGCTGGAATCCTTCGACGGCCGGGGCGCCAAGGGCTCCTACAAGCTGCGCTTCAAGGACGGCTCGTTGGAGGAAGGCGCTTTCACGGCTACGTGGAAGGAAGTGCCTGAACACTGCGGGTGAGGGAATTTGTGATTTGTGAAGTGCGAAGGGCGTTAGCAAGTTGTGCTACCCCTTCCGCCGCGTCGCCGTAGATGACCAAAGCAGGCGCGGCCCCGCCGGCCGGATGCTTTGGGTTGTCGCACCCCGATGTTGTTATTTGGGGCGCGGCTCTTTCAGGTCCTTGTCGGGCTGTTGAAGTTTGCCCTGGCGCATCAGGCGGACGGCGCTGGCCAGAGCCCGCGCAGCGTTGCGAACCTCCTGGTGAAGCGCCAGCTCTTTGTCCAGCGCATCGTGACTGGTGGCATAGGGCTCGTAGTAGCCAAGGTAGCGGCCGAGGACGGCGCTGGCGCCGGCGGGAATGAGTTGCATGTCGGTGAGCCAGTTGGAGAGATGTTCCCGCAGAGTGTCCACCCCCGCCGCGTCTCCGTGAACCACCACGGAAAAGATCCGGCCGGCCAGATGCTTCGGGTAATGCCATCCCTTGAGCTCGAGCGCTTTGGCCTTCGCTGGGTTCTTGCCCGAGGTGGTGGTGGGGTCGGGATTGCCACCGTCGGCGCAGACCAGACGGTCGATCATCAACTTGAGGACACTGGGCGCCTGGTACCAGTACACCGGGGTCACGATCATGATGCCGTGTGCCGCCACCCACTTCACGTAAATCTCCGCCATCCAGTCATTCACCTGCCCCATGGCGTGGTTGGGGTAGCAGGAGCAGGGCCAGTTACAAAGCGGCATGGCGGTTGAGACACAGGCCTTGCACGGGTAAATGATTCGCCCGTACTCGGAAGTCAGGTGACTAAGGTCAAGCAGGTCGACTTCGAAGCCGCGCTCGCGGCGGAAGACGTCGCGGGCCATGCGAACGAGGCGGAAGGTCTTCGACATTTCTCCCGGACAAGTCTGGTCGCTGCGCGCGGCCCCGCAGATCAAGAGAATCCGCGAAGGTGATTTCCGGTTCTTCTGCCGGCGCTCGGCAGCGCGGATTTGCCGGCGCGTCTCCAGCCATTCCACCGGGAGTTCAAAGCCAGGGTCTGCAAATTGCGGACCGGCCTTTCGCTCGCGAGGCGACTTCCGATACTGGTGATAGCCGTCCCAGGCAACCTCGGTGATGCGTTCGATTTCGGGCAACACCTGCCGGAAGGCTGGGTCGTAAAACCGCTCTCGAACCCGGTTGCTGAACTCTGTGCGATTCAGCGCGACGCTGCCCTGGCCTTTGCGGACGGAGAGTTTCTGCTTCGTGCTTTTCCCGGTTGCCACTGGTTCCTCCTGATGCGGTCAGAAGCTCAATTCTTTAGCAGTTACTTGGAACTACGAA
>JBOGLL010000335.1:0-5358 GCA_050746065.1 Terriglobales bacterium
ACCCACCACCACCATCAGCACGCCTACGTACATGGGATTGCGCACCATCCGGTAGAGGTTGCTGGTCACCAGGAATTTCGGAGCGTCGATGGGTGCCGGCGTACCTCGGCCCTCCAGTGCAAAATCGAGCGCGCAACGAAAGTAGAAACCGGCCCCAACCACGATCGGCAGCAGGCCAAGGAACCGCAGCCCGCCCAGATCAAAATCCGGCGGCCGGCCCGCCGCAAACGACAAAGGAAGATACACACCGAAGGTGCCGGGGATGAGGAGGGTGAAGATCAGCAGCTTGATCAGGAGAATCGCGGTGGATTGGCGTGAATCCGTCACAAACCAAGATCCCTCGACTCGCGCTCCTTCGCCCGCACGCGGGACTCAGTCGCGCTCGCTCGGGATGACAAATCTAAAGAAACATCCGAGTTGATCCGCGCAAATCCGCGGCAAGAATTACTTCTCGAATCCGCGCACGAACTCTACCAGGCTTCGCACCGCGATACCCGAGGGCCCCTTGGCGATCCAGGGCTTCTGCTCTTCCATCCAGGCGGTGCCGGCAATGTCGAGATGGATCCAGGGCGTTTCTTCGGCGAACTCCTTGAGGAACATGGCCGCGCTCACGGCGCCGCCCCAGCGCCCGCCGCTGTTGACAATGTCGGCGATGCCCGACTTGATCAGCTCCTTGTAGTCGTCGTCGAGCGGCATGCGCCACATCTTTTCCCCGGTGCGCTCCAGTGCCGCGCGAAAGCGCGTGTACAGGTCTTCGTCGTTGGCAAAAATGCCCACGTTGACCATGCCCAGGGCCACCACGACGGCGCCGGTGAGCGTGGCTGCGTCCACCAGGTGGGTGCAGCCCAGTTGCCGGGCGTAGTAGAGGCCGTCGGCCAGGACGAGGCGTCCTTCGGCGTCGGTGTTGATGATCTCGATGGATTTTCCGGACATGGCGATCTGCACGTCGCCCGGCTTCTGCGCTTTGCCGGAGGGCATATTTTCCGTGGCGCAGACGATTCCGATCACACGCACCTTGGGCTTCAGCAGCGCGAGGGCGCGCATGGCGCCGATCATGGCCGCGCCGCCGGCCATGTCGTACTTCATCTTCTCCATGCCCTCGGAGGGCTTGATGGAAATTCCGCCGGTGTCGAAGGTGATGCCCTTGCCTACCAGCCCGAGCACCGGCTTTTCCGGCGCGTCAGGCGGCGTGTAGCGCATCACGATGAGTGCGGGAGGCTCGTCGGAACCCTGAGCCACGCTCCAGAACGCGCCCATCTTCAATTCCTTGATTTTGTCCGCGCCCAGTACTTCGCAGGTCAAATGGGGCGAGCCCACGCTCTCCGCCATCTTGCGGGCGCGCTCGCCGAGCACGGTCGGAGTCAGGCGATTGCTGGGCTCGTTCACCAGGTCACGGGTGAAGTTCTGCGACTCGCCGATGATGCGCGCTTCGGCCATGGCTTTCTCGGCGGCAGCACGGTCTGCGCCTGCGAGCGCAACAATGGAAAGTGCGTCGAGCAGTTGGTCCTTGCGATCGCTTTTGTAGGTATCCGGGTCGAAGTTGGCGATGAACGCGCCCTCCACGATGGCGCGCACCGCTTCCGGCGCCGCAATGGAGTCGGGCGCCACCACCGCCAGGCTGCGCACGCTCTTTGACTTGGCAAGACGCACGGCGGCACCCGCCACTTTGCGCAACTCGGCAGCGGTGAAGCCCTGGGGCTTGCCTCCACCCACCAGCAGCAGGCGTTTGGCCTTCAGGCCCTGGGGCCGATGGACAATCGCGCTCTCCAGCGGCTTGCCGGTGACTTCTCCAGATGCAATCACGTCCGCGGCCGCGGCGGCGACGGCGTTGTCGGAAGTCTGCACGACGGGCGCGGGCTTGTCCTTGTCGCCCTGGTCGAGCACCGCCACCGCAAGACACTCAGTTTCGATTTCCGAGGGAGCGTTAAGGGAAAGGCTGGTCTTCATGAAGTTCGTGTCCTCTTGCTTCGATTGCGTTGCTTTTCCTGCCTCCTGCCACCTGCTTTTTACTTCCTGCTTCTGGCAATCGCCTCCCGCGCTTCCTTGTCGGCGGTGCGACGGCGCTCGGTTTCGCGCTTGTCCCAGAGCTGCTTGCCGCGGGCCACGGCCAGTTCGCACTTCACGCGCCCGTTCTTGAAGTAGAGCCGCGTGGGGATCAAGGTGAGCCCGCGCTGCTGGGTCTTCCCGATCAGCTTGCGCAGCTCGTCGCGATGCACCAGCAGCTTGCGAGTACGCAGCGGTGCGTGATTATAGATGTTGCCGTGCTCGTAGGCGCCGATGTGGGCGTTGAGCAGCCACAACTCCCCATCTTTGATGATGCCATAGGCGTCCTTCAGGTTGGCGCGGCCGGCGCGGATGGCCTTGACCTCGGTGCCGGTGAGCACCACGCCGGCTTCCAGCTTCTCCAGCAGAAAATAATTGTGCGCTGCCGAGCGGTTGACGGAGGCATCGCGCTGACCGGCGGCGGTGGGGTCGCGCCGCGGCGCTTTCTCTTTCTGCGGCTTGATCTGATGAGAAGGCTGGCGAGGCATGGGGTTCGCGCGTAGGCGGATGAATTTTTCATGCTAGCACAGGGATGCAGGGCGCTATCCGGAGGGCTCGCAGGCAGGTGCTATAATCCGGCTTTCTGTGCAGGTCCGGTGGGATTGGGGGACAAGCCGTCTGCCAGAGATAGTCAAGCCCCGTGCATCGAGGAGCTCCATGAGAGGCGTGTGCCGCCTGCTGGCGTTGGTGCTGGCCCTGCTGCTTGCGATTCCCGCTTCCGCCGACAAGGCCGGCTCGCTTTATAAGCAAGGCAAGGACGCCGAGGCGCGGCAGAACTACGAAGCCGCCTACGATGCCTACCGCCAGGCCTACGAGCTGAAGCCCAAGGAAGTGCGCTACCGGCTGTCCATGCAGCGCGCCCGCTTTCTGGCCGCGGCGACCATGGTCAGCAAGGGACAACTGCTGCGGGAATCGGGCAAGCTGGCCGAGGCGCTGGCGGAATTCGAACGCGCGGCGGCTATGGATCCGTCGAACTTCATGGCGCAGCAGGAAATCCGCCGCACCCGCATGCTCATGGAGCAGCAGGCCAAGCCGGAGCCGCCGGCCCCGGTCAGTTCTCTGAGCAAGCGGGTGGAAGAAGCGCAGGGGCCGGTGGACCTGGCTCCCATCTCCGAAGTTCCCATCACGCTCAAACTCACCGAAGATACCAAGGTCATCTATCAGACCATCGGCAAACTGGCAGACATCAACGTGATGTTCGATCCCGACTACGTCTCGCGGCGCATTCCCATTGAGCTGGACAGCGTGACCCTGAACCAGGCGCTGGAGGTCTTGGCGCTGCAGTCGAAGACCTTCTGGCGTCCGGTGACGCCCAACACCATCTTTGTCGCAGCCGACACCACCGCCAAACGCAAGGAGCTGGAGCAGAACGTAATCCGCACGTTCTACCTCAGCAACCTCTCGCAGCCCACGGAACTGCAGGACGTGGTCAACACCCTGCGCCAGATTCTGGAGCTGGCGCGTGTGCAGCAGCTTCCTTCGCAGGGCGCCGTGGTCGTCCGCGGCACGCCCGACCAGGTGGCCTTGGCGGAGAAGCTCATCAACGACATTGACAAGGCCAAGCCCGAAGTCATCGTCGAGGTGGCGGTGATGCAGGTGCGGCGCGACAAGCTGCGCGACCTGGGCATCAATCCTCCCACCAGCACCAGCATCCAGCTGCAGGGAACCACGACCACAACCGGCGTCGGGGGTACAACCAGCACCACCGGCACCCCGGGCAGCATTAACCTGAACCAGCTGGCGAACCTTGACGCCAGCGATTTCATTGTCACCATCCCCGCAGTAACGGCCAACTTCTTGTTTACCGATTCCACCAGCAAGATCATTCAGAACCCCATGATCCGCGCCCTGGACGGGCAGAAGGCGTCGCTGAAGATCGGCGACCGCGTGCCTGTGGCCACGGGCTCGTTCCAGCCGGGCATCGGCGGCGTGGGCATCAACCCCCTGGTCAACACCCAGTTTCAGTACCTGGACGTGGGCGTGAACATCGACATCACTCCCAAGGTCCACGCCGGCCGCGAGATTACCCTCAAGCTGATGCTCGATATATCCGCCGTCACTGCGCGGGTGAATATCGGCGGCATTGACCAGCCGGTCATCGGGCAGCGCAAGATTGAGCACGAAATTCGCCTGAAGGAGGGCGAAGTGAACCTGATGGGCGGCATGCTGGAAGAGGCGGACGTTAAGTCGATGCGCGGCATCCCGGGCCTGGGCCAGATCCCCATCCTGAAGTACTTCTTCGCTACCGAGCACGTGGAGAAAGCGGAGAACGAAATCCTATTCGCCCTGGTTCCGCGCATCGTGCGTTCCCAGGAACTCAGCGACCTGAACCTGCGGGCCCTTTCCATCGGCACAGGAACGGGAATCGATCTGCGCCGCGCCGCACCCCCGCAGAGCCCTGCGGCCGCCTCGCAACCGAAAGGCGGAGCCGCAGCCGGCAATGGCAGCATTCCTCAGCCTGCCGCAGTCCCCCAGTCTGCCCCCACTGCCCCCTCCGAGGTGCGCCTGGGATTCGATCCCGCCACCATCTCCCCGGCCGTGGGCGGTTCCTTCGTCGTGAATGTGACCATTGCGGGCGCGCAGAACGTGCACTCGGTGACCACGCAGGTCATCTACGATCCAGCCGCGCTGCAACTGGTGAACATTTCCAACGGGGGCTTCCTCTCCCGCGATGGACAGGCGGTCGCCCTGGTGCACCGCGACGATGCTTCGAGCGGTACCCTGCAGATCACCGCTACGCGCCCTCCCGGTTCGGGCGGCTCCGCGGGCGACGGCAATGTGTTTACCCTGACCTTCGTGGCCCGCGCTGCCGGACAAAGCTCTCTGGCAATCGCCCGCCCCAGCGCCCGCGATGCTGCCCTGAACCCGGTCCCTGCCGGCGCATCGGGGGCAGTAACCGTGACCATCAAATGACGATTTGTGATTTGTAATTGGTAATTTGTGATTTTCCCATTTAGCTTGCGCGCCAAGGGACGGGTTCGAAGTCAGGCAATTCAACAATCAGAAAATCACAAATTAGCAATTACAAATCACAAATCGTCTCCGTGCCTCCGTGTCTCCGTGGTGAGAAAATAGCGTCATGACGCGCCGATCCCACTCCGCCCGCGGCCTGACCCTGGTGGAGCTGATTGTCGCGGTGACCATCCTGCTTATCCTCACCGGCGCGGCGATTCCCATGGCGCGGGTGAAAATCCAGCGCGAGCGCGAGCGCCTGTTGCGCATGGCGCTATGGGAGATGCGCGATGCCATTGACCGCTACAAAGACGCCGCCGACCGCGGCGCCTTTCAGGTGAAGGTGGGCAGCGAAGGCTATCC
>JBOGLL010000336.1:0-4962 GCA_050746065.1 Terriglobales bacterium
CGCTGGCTTACGTCACCCTCATTCCAGCCATCATCTTCCTGGTGATGGCGCCGTACAACCAGAACAAGTTCATCCGCTTCCATGCCTTCCAGTGCCTGTTCATGGGAGCAGTGATGATCGTGCTCAGCATGATCGCCATCATCCCCATCCTGGGATGGATCATCTACATCGTGGGCATGCTGAGCATGCTGGTGATGTGGATCCTGTGCATCGTGAAGGCCTACGGGAACGACAAGTTCAAAGTCCCGGTCATCGGCGATATCGCGGAGAAGCAGGCGAACGCCATCTAATCAGTTCTCACGCGAGCCCCAATGCGGCGGGAGGCTTTCCTCCCGCTGTTTCTCTTTCCACCCCGGTCCAGTTCCGGGCTGCCCGCGCTTCTTCCTTGACAGAAGCGTGCTGGGGTAGCCATCCTATGTGCTTTTCATTTTCGGCCAGCCAGTTCCGAGCTGCGAGAAGGGAAGCGAACGCGAGTGAAGGTCCGGGTATTTTTCCACGACCGTTGTTTCGATGGCGCGGCCTCAGCCGCCCTGTTCTCGCGCTTCTACCGTGAACGCGTGCGGCCGGACTCTGACTTTCTCTTTACCGGGCTGGTGCACCGCGCCGGCGCCCTGTTCGACGAGCACCTGTTCGACGGCGAGGAGAACGCCATTGTGGACTTCAAGTACTCCGCCTCGCCCCAGGTCACCTGGTGGTTCGACCATCACCAGAGCGCCTTCCTCACGCCCGAGGATCAGGAGCACTTCCACAAGAGCCGTGACCCGCGCCGGTTCTTCTTCGATCCGGACTACAAGTCGTGCACCAAGTTCATTGCCGACGTAGCCCAGCGCCAGTTTGGTTTCGACGCCACGCCGGTTGCCGAGCTGGTGCGCTGGGCCGACATCATTGATGGCGCCCAGTATCCCGATGCCAAAAGCGCCGTGGAGATGAAGGCCGCGGCGCCGCGCCTCACCATGATCATTGAGGCCAGCCAGGACGACTCGCTCATGCCCCGCCTGATTCCTCTGCTGGCGGAGCGGCCGCTGGCCGAAATTCTGGAGCAGCCCTTCGTTGCGCCGCTGCTCGCCCCGCTGCTCGCCCGCCACGAAAACTCCATTGAGCTCCTGCGCCAGCGCACCGAGTGCCGCGACGGCACCGTGTTTTTCGACGTCACCGATCAGGACCTGGAGGGCCACAACAAGTTTGTGCCCTATTACCTGCATCCGAACTGCACCTACAGCGTAGGGCTGAGCAAGTCGAGCTTCCGCACCAAGGTGTCTGTGGGTTCGAATCCCTGGTCGCCGGCCGGGAAGATGGTGAACCTGGCGGTGATTTGCGAACGCTATGGCGGGGGAGGGCACGCCCGCGTGGGCGCCATTTCCTTCCCTCCGGGCCAGGTCGAGCAAGCGCGCGCTGCGGCCCGGGAGATCGTCGCGGAACTGCGTGCTGCCGCCACAGCCTGAGCGTGCCTCCGCCGGAAGATTTTGTTCAGCCTGCGGATGAGCTTGCGTGTATCATTCGGCGGGTTTTGACGGGGCGCCCCCAGGCTCCGGCAATCAGGAGGAAGGGTCATGATCTATTGCCCGCAGTGCGGTACACCCAACGCGGACACAGCGTTGGTCTGCGGCAACTGCCAGGCGGCGCTGCCCCAGGCGACGCCGGCGGCGATGCAGCCGCCGGGCGCTCCCGAAGCCAACGTCGCCTTCCGGCCTCCGGCTCCTCCGGTGCAGATCAACAACTATCTGATTCCCGCGATTGCGGTTACGATCTGTTGCTGCCTGCCCGGCGGCATTGTGGCCATTGTGTACGCCGCCCAGGTCAACACTAAACTGCAAGCCGGCGACATCGCGGGCGCACAGCTTGCGTCCGATAACGCCAAGCTGTGGTGCATCATCGCGGCCGCAGTAGGCCTGGTGGGAAGCATCGGCTATCTGGCCCTGAGCTTCATGGGAGCGTTGGGCAACTTCTGATTTTTGCGGAGCCGGGTGCTAGGCGGGAGTCGAGATGAACTCCAATTCACGCAAGGCAAGACTGGCACTAGTCGCGGCGACTGCCACCGCGACGGCCCTCCTGTATCGCTGGAACCCAGCGACCGCAGGCTTCTTCCCGCCGTGTCCCTTCTTCACGCTGACCGGTTGGTACTGTCCAGGCTGCGGTTCGCTGCGCGCCCTGCACCAGATCTTGCATGGACATCTGGGTACAGCCTTCGACCTGAATCCGCTCTTGATCCTGGCACTGCCCTTTGTGGCCTACCAGACGATGGCGATTCTGCTCCAGCATCCCCGCTGGCAGCCTCTTGCTACCAGCGCGATTCCAGCGAGTTGGGTGCGCGTAATGGGTGTCGTGCTGGTGGCCTTCGGGGTTCTCCGCAATCTGCCACAGTACCCGTTCAACCTGCTCGCTCCATGACCCCGAGTACCTGCGGCTTGCTTGCCGAAACCGATGTAAGATGGCAGTTAGAGTTGCGCCACAGCTGGGCAATGGCCCAAAGGTGGCAGGTCTTGGTTACGGCAGAAACCGCAGCGTAACCGGATCGAGCAAGTGGCCCTGTAGCTCAGATGGATAGAGCAGCGGTTTCCTAAACCGCGTGTCGGCAGTTCGAATCTGCCCAGGGCCCCCACACCTTACTCCTGTAGTTCCACAAACTTACAGCCAGCAGCGCCAGTCGTTCAGCCGGGCGGCAGATGCCCGCTTCTTACCTGGCTGCGCCGCAAACCAAAGTGCCGACAGGCGGTTACCGTGGTTATCTTGTGGGCTTTTGGGTTCCACCTTATTCTCAGGTGGTTTTGGAGGGACGAGAGGCCCTTGAACGATATGAATAAGCTGATGGTCGCTGTCGTGGCTGCGGATGCCGAACAGCGGGACCAGTTGAAGCTGCAGGTGGAAGCCACTGGCATAGCCCAGGCGGTTTTCGCTGGTAGCAGCTATCCGGCTGCCCCCGAGGATAAGGTGCTCCGCCAGATTTCAGAATCCAACCCTGAAGTGGTCCTGGTTGACATTGCTTCCGAAGAGACGATGGCGGGTCTGCGCGCCGTCGAGCTTATTCATGGACAGATGCGGCAGGTGGCCGTATTCGCTATCGGCAAGATGGACAGGCCGCAGGTGATCGTCACCGCCATGCGGGCGGGTGCCAAGGAATACCTGGAGCGTCCCACCAGCGTGGCCCACCTGCTCGAGTCCCTGGCCCGCTACGCGTCCGCGCAGGGTATGCGTCAGGACAGCGGCACCCGCGGCAAGGTGATCACCGTGGTTGGCGCCAAGGGCGGATCCGGCGCGACCACTGTGGCCGTGAACCTGGCCATGGCGCTCAACGGGGTCCGGGGTCACGTGGCTCTGGTGGACCTGGCGCCCATCGGCAACGCCGCGCTGCACTTCAGCGCCAAGCCCCATTTCACTCTGTCGGATGCCCTGCAGAACCTGCATCGGCTAGACCTGGCGCTGCTTGAAGGCTTCATGACGCAGTGCGACGGCGGCCTGCGGCTGCTGGCCGGCTCGCAGCGTCCCATCGAGCCGCCCTCGGCTGAACAGCTTGCCCGCCTGCTCGATCTGATGGTGAAACACTACCGCTACATCATTGTGGACGCTTCCTCGCGCATGGATGCCGCCACCCGCGCGGTGTGCAACTTCTCCGAGACCGTCCTCATGGTTTCCCAGGTGGACGCGCCTTCCATCTGGACCGGCGGACAGGTGCAGCAGTACCTGGCTGAGAGCTGCGGGCAGGAGAAAGTACGCCTGGTACTCAATCGCTACCGCAAGGTGGCGGGCCTGGGCGACCACGAAATCGAAGCCTCGGCCCACGCCAAGATCCTGTGGCGCGTGCCCAACCACTACCAGGCCATCCACGGTTCGATTGAAGCAGGGATGCCGGTGGTGCACGTGGATGCCAACTCCGACCTGGCTCGGTCATTCCAGGCCCTGGCCGCCGAATTCACCGGCCGCCGCGTCGGACACGCAGCCAGTCCCACGGCTGCCCCACGCAAGAACCTGCTGGAGCGTCTGGGCTTCGTCTCAGCCACTACCAGCTAACCGTTAACGACTTTCCAGCCGGCAGATCAGCCCCGGTGGTTGCGCCTCTCGCGCAGCCCCGGGGCTTGTTGTTTTGGGCTATTTCGTGACGCCCACCTGCCCCAGCATGAACGCATAGTCAAACGCCACGTCGTGCAGGTAGTCGTAGCGGCCGGAGCGGCCGCCGTGACCCGCGACCATGAGCGTCTTGAAGAGCAGAGGATTCTTGTCGGTCTTGAGGGCGCGCATCCGGGCCACGTACTTGGCCGGCTCCCAGTACATCACCTGGCTGTCGTTGAAGGACGTCCGCACCAGCATGCTGGGATAGATCTTCGCGGCGATGTTAGTGTACGGGCAGTAGGTCTTCATGTACTCATACTCGTCGCGCTTGTCGGGATTGCCCCATTCCTCGAACTCGCCCACGGTGAGGGGCAGGGAATCGTCGAGCATGCTGTTGATGACGTCCACGAACGGCACCTTGCTGACCACAGCCTTGAACAGATCAGGGCGCATGTTGGTCACCGCACCCATCAGCAACCCGCCGGCGCTGCCGCCTTCGATGATCAAGCGGTCGGAGGACGTGTACTTCTCCTTGACCATGTAGTCGGCCACGGCGATGAAGTCGGCGAAGGTATTTTTCTTGTTCATCATGCGGCCCTGGTCGTGCCAGGGCTTGCCCCTCTCCCCGCCGCCGCGGATGTGGGCGATGGCGTAAGCAAAGCCGCGGTCGAGCAGGCTCACGCGGTTGGACCCGAAGTTCACCGGCAGCGAGGATCCGTAAGCGCCGTAGCCGTAGAGGTACAGAGGATGCGAACCGTCGCGCTGCCAGCCTTTGCGGTACACCAGCGATACGGGAATGCGCGCTCCGTCTGCGGCGGTAACGAAAATGCGCTCCGACTCGTAGTTCTTGCGGTCGAAGCCGCCCAGCACGGGCGTCTCCTTCAGCAGTTGCGATTTCTGCTTCGCGAAGTCGTACTC
>JBOGLL010000337.1:0-3482 GCA_050746065.1 Terriglobales bacterium
GGCGTGGATTACGTTCTGCACCAGGCAGCCATTCCTTCTGTTCCGCGTTCAGTGGCCGATCCGGTGGCCAGCAACCAGGCGAATGTAGACGGTACGGTGAACCTGCTGGTGGCGGCGCGCGATGCCAAGGTAAAGCGCGTGGTTTACGCGGCGTCGTCGTCGGCGTACGGCGAAACGCCCACACTGCCCAAGCGCGAAGACATGACGCCCAGTCCTATCTCGCCCTATGCCGTGGCCAAACTGGCCGGTGAGATGTACATGACGTCGTTCTACCGCTGCTATGGCCTGGAAACGGTGTCGCTGCGCTACTTCAATGTCTTCGGCCCGCATCAGGACGCCAATTCGCAGTATTCGGCTGTGCTTGCCCGCTTCATCACGCTGATGCTGCGCGGCGAAGCTCCCACCATCTTCGGGGACGGCGAGCAGAGCCGCGACTTCACTTACATCGAAAATGTTGTCCAGGCCAATCTACTGGCGGCTACGGTTCCCGCCGATGGCGCCGCCGGACGTGTGTTCAACATCGCCGCCGGACACCGGGTCACTCTGAACCAGACCTTCCAGCTTCTCAAGAAGCTCACCGGATACACGGGCGATGTGCGCTACGAACCCGCTCGCGCCGGCGACATCAAGCATTCCCTGGCTGACATCTCCGCAGCGCAGAAACATCTTGACTATCGTGTGGCGGTGGACTTCGAGGAAGGCTTGAGGCGGACCGTGGAGTGGTACCGGGGGAAATTTACGATTGTAGATTGCTGATTGACGATTTGCCTTGCGGTGTGGGCCTCTGCCAGGCCGCGGCAGCGGGGCCCGCCGGTTACTTGGCGATCAAAGATCACAGATCGCAAATCGCCAATTCGTCTTTGCCCGCTTGGTCAGGCGGCCGCCTTCCGGGTGGGAGTCGCCGCCGTCCCCCGCCAGCTGTTGTTGTTGCGCTGCGTGATCTCGACGGACTGCAGCCCCGTTGCCTGGAACCACTCCGCGACTTGATCGCGGCTCAGATAAAAGGCGGTGGGCGCCACCAGGTGGTCGAACACGTTCCAATAGTTTTCCGCGAAGGAGAAGTTGGAGATGGCAGCCAGATAGTCGTTGTAGAAGAGAAGTTTTCGCAGGCTGCGCAACGCGGTGGAGCGGTTCACCGGGCCATACACCAGTTTCAGCGCAAGGTAGAGTGGCACGGCCAGCGCCAGCGAGAGGGCACGCGTCACCAGCCTGGGCGCACGGGAGGTCAAGTTGATTCGCACTGGGTCTACCAACTTCACGATCCACCCGTTCCCTTCCTTGCCATAGACCCAGACCGAGACCCGGCCACCCGGCTTCACATGCCGAAGTAACGAAAAGAACCCTTGCCGCGGATCGGGCAGGTGATGGATCACCCCGATGCTGTAGGCATAGTCGAAGGGTTGCAGGAAGGGCAGGGCGTAGATGTCGGCCTGCAACACGTGCACATTGGGAAGGTGCCGGGTGTTGTGGTAGGCCGCCTCGACCGCATCCGACAAGTCCACTGCGATCACCTCGCGCGCCCCAAAGCTCGCGGAAAGATAGGCGTGCCTTCCTTTACCGCAACCCGCGTCGAGCACCACCTTGCCGGCGAAAAACTCGGCGCCCACCGGCTTGATCCAATCGAGGAATTCCCGGCGGTACTGCTGCGTCAGTTCGGTGAAGTGCGTCCACTCGTAGCCGAACGCCGAGGCGGTGGCCTGCTTTTCCTGCGAGAGTTCCAGCGGCAGCAGGCGAGGGACGCCGCCCCGCACTTCGTAGGCTCTGCGGCAGGGGCCACATTGCAGCCTGCCTTCGATGACCTCGCCGGCTTGCTGGGCGAGCACCTGCAACTCCAGCCCTCCGTGACACTCCGGGCAGACCAGGTATTGCATCAGGGCCGGCTTCATCTCGACTGGCTCGGCGACTCCCGGCTGTGCTCCGCCCGCAACACACGTTCCACCGAGTACGGAGCACGCTGCGTGGCGTCATGGTAGTGCCGCACCTGTAACTCGCCGAGGAGTCCGATGGCCAGCAACTGTACACCTGTCAAGATGAGCACGGCGGCAAACAGCATCAGTGGGCCGTGCGCCTGGATCACGTCCCAGTTGGGGTCGAGGATCTTGTGGAAAGCCAGCCACGCGCCGATGCTGCCGCCCGTCACCGCCGCCAGCATCCCCACGGTCCCGAAGAGGTGCAGCGGCCGCGAAAGGTAGCGCAGCAGGAAACGGATGGTAATCAGGTCGAAGAAGACCCGGAAGGTCCGCGACAGGCCGTAGTGCGACTGGCCGCGTTCCCGCACCACGTTCTGGATGGGAACTTCGCAGATCGACGCGCCGTGCCAGGAGGCCAGCGCCGGAATGAAGCGGTGCATCTCGCCGTAGAGCGGCACCTGGTCGAGCAGCTCGCGGCGATAGGCCTTGAAGGTGGTGCCGAAGTCGTGGATGTCCACGCCGCTCAGTTTGGCCATGAGCCAGTTGGCCACGCGCGAAGGCAGGCGGCGCAGCCAGAAGTTGTCTACCCGCACCTTGCGCCAGCCGCTGACGATGTCGTAGCCCTCGGCGATTTTCTCCAGGAAGCGGGGGATGTCCTCGGGATGATGCTGCAAATCGCCGTCCATGGCCAGCACGTACTCGCCCGCAGAGTGCTCGAAACCCGCGGCCAGGGCGGAAGTCTGGCCGAAATTGCGGCGCAGCTTCACTACCACCACGCGGCTGTCCACGGCCGCGATTTCATGGAGCAGGCGGAAGGTCGAGTCGCTGGAGCCGTCGTCCACAAAGACCATCTCGAAGGTCTCGCCACTGGCCTCCATGACTGCCTTCAGGCGGTCGTAGAGGGCGGTGACGTTCTCCTGCTCGTTGTGGAAGGGGACGACGATGGAGTAGCGCAGCATCGGAGCGATTATACAACCTGTCTGAACCGGCCCCGCTAACCACCAAACCACCGCCGGCAGCGTCACACTTTACGAATCAAAGTACTTGACACACGGTCGCCGCTCGTCCATTCTGGACGAAACCAAGCTGAGGCCACCACCATGGACGAAGCTCCCGCCTACCGCAGCCCGCAGGAAGACCTGAAGTACATCCGCCACACCCTGGAGAACGCCGCCAAGTTCAGCAGCGTGTCCGGTCAAGGGCTCATGCTGGTGGGCTTCCTCACCATGGCAGCGGTGGGTGTGAACGTTTGGGTCACCGGCGCGCCCTGGGACACGGGAGTTGATCCGCTGGCATCGCTGGCCGTCTGGCTGGTGCTGCTGGCGATCGGGTTTGCGGTCGGAGTCTGGAAAACCGAGCAGAAGGCGCGGCGCATGGGCAAGAAGCTGTGGACCCCGGCGCTGGCCAATGCGCTTTGGGCCTGCGGCGCAGGCATGGCCCTGGGAGCGTTCCTCAGCCTGGCAGCTCTGCGGGTCGGACACCTGGAGTTGCTGCCTGCTATCTGGCTGGGCTGTTACGGCGCCGCCATGACCGCTGCGGGCGTCCTGTCGGTATCTCCTGTGCGCTGGATGG
>JBOGLL010000338.1:0-4686 GCA_050746065.1 Terriglobales bacterium
AAATCCGGGGCCTGGCCTGGCCCGGCCCGTACCCCGATTGCAGGACGGGCTGGCGCTACCGTGTGCCACCAAAGGGGAGCTGTTCCGACGCGCGGCAGCGCCGGATATTTATGGCGAAACTTTAGCGAATATTTCCCTTGACAACCTCTCACATTGCATGCTATTCTTGTATTAAATGATTAACATAGAGATAAGGCATTTGGAATCAAGATCTTCCCTCCAACCCCTTATCTGTCCATATTTTGACTCCAGATACCCAGCTAACTTCTTTGTCTTCATCAAATAAAAACCCTAGGTAGGCCACCCATGCCCATTCTCGCCACCATCCCCCAGTGCCACCACATCAAGGACAACGGCATCCGCTGCGGTTCCCCCGCCCTGCGCGGCCAGGACCTCTGCTACTTCCACCTGCGCCAGGCCCGCCGCCATCCCCCGTTCTACATTCCCCCGCTGACCGACCGTGCCTCTATCCAGTTCGTCGTCAGCCAGGTGATGCGCGCCGCCTTCGCCGGCCACATCGAGGACGAGCGTCTGCGCACGCTGCTCTACGCCCTCCAGATCGCCATCTCCAACCTGCGCACCGGCCAGTGTTCCCGCGTGAATCCCGGTGTGCGTGGGCCGCGCCCTTCGCACCCAGCGCAGGATGCGGGCCTCACGTCGGAAGGAGGTGAAATCTTGAGCTCGGCCTAGGTAAAGCGCGGGCGGGTCGCCCGCTTCCACACCAGACCGCTCCCGCAGAGCGGGGCGGTCGGGCTAAACGCAGCTCCTCACGGCGCTGTCCCGAAATGCTTCCGGTACCAGGCCGCGCTGCGGTCCATAAGATCCACGATGTGGCGCGGCTCGCGCAGGCCGTGACCCTCGCGCGGGTAGCGTACGAACACCGTCTCGACACCCACATCCTGCAGCGCGATGAAGAACTGCTCGGACTCGGCGATAGGCACGTCGTTGTCGTTCTCGCCGTGGATGAGCATGGTGGGCGTCTTCACTTTGGCCACGTGCTTCAGCGCCGAGCGCTCCCATAGCACGTCCATCATATTGGCCTGGTGCGGGAGCACGCCCCACTCCATCTGCTCGTACATGTTGTAGTAGGTCATGTAGTTGTAGCTGATGATGTTGGTGATGGGCGCGAGCGGAATGGCCGCCTTGAAGATGTGGGTTTGCGTGACCAGCCAGGTGGAAAGCTGGCCGCCGTAGCTGCCACCCTCTATACCCATGCGCTCGCGGTCGATCCACAAGTTACGCCGGACGGCGGCCGATACGGCGTAAAGCACGTCCTGCGCTTCGTCGCCGTTCTGGTCGCGAAACACGGCGTCGGAAAACTTCTGCCCGTAGCTGGTCGAGCCCCGATAGTTCACCTTCAGCGTGGCCCAGCCCTGGTGCGCGTAGTACTGCGAGCGGAAGTCGAAGGCCGGCCCCTGGAACCAGTGCGGGCCGCCGTGGATCATCACAATCAGCGGATGCCGCGAGTCCGTGGTCATGCCGATGGGCTTGGTGAGAAAGGCCTCTACCTCGAACCGATTATCGTTGCTGACAAACGTTAATGGTTCAACTTCCGCGATGGTCACGCCGCGAAGAACATCGGCATTCAGGCTGGTGAGCTGACGCGCTTGACCGTTTGCGCCTCTCAAATACAACTGCGGCATGTCGGCCGGGCTCGCGTAGGTGTAGGCGATGGAGCCGTTGCGCGCCACCGACCATTCATCCACACGGCCGCGCTCCTGGATCACGACCGTGGGCGCGCCGGTTACAAGAAAACGATACAGCCGCACGTTTCCGCGTTCCTGCACGCTGGCAAAAAGGGCGCTGCCGTCGGCGGCCCAGGTGGGCGACGCCTGGCGATTGTCCAGTGTTCCCAGTTCGCGGCGCTTGCTGCCGTCGGCACGCACCAGCCACACGTGCGTGTCTTCCATGTCGGTTTCAAGGTCGGTCAGGCCGCGGCGCGTGCCCATGTAGGCGATGGTCTTGCCGTCGGGCGACCAGCGAGGCTGGAACTCCGCGCTTTCCGTCGCAGTGATGCGCCGGATCAAGCCGTCCGAGACGCGCAGAGCAAAAATGTCCGGGTTGTAGAACAGGTCGGGATCCGGCTCGCGGTTGGAGATGAAGGCGATCTCGGCGCCGTCGGGCGACCAGTCGATCGAGTGCTCCTCGAAGCTGCCCGAGGTGGCTTGCTTCACTGTACCCGTCGCCACATCGGCGATGAAGATGTGGCGCCGCCGGTTGTCGTTGAAGCGCGTATTGCCTTCGACGTAGTCGGGCTTGTAAAGGTAACGCGTGATCACGATGGGATCGCCGCTGGCGAAAGCGGTTTCAGGCCCCGGAGTCGCCGACACGAAGGCGATGCGGTTCCCGTCCGGCGACCAGGCGATGGGCCGGCCCACGTAGGTGAGCGGGCTGTTGGTGGAGGCGACTTCGGCAAACGCGCGCTCGCCGGTGCCGTCCGGGCGCGCGATATAGAGCGACGTTTTCTCTCCCACGCTGGCCAGGTAAGCGATCCAGCGGCCATCGGGCGACCATTCCGGCGCGCCCGCGTCCTGGCTGCCCGCGGCGATGCGTAGCGGCTTTCCGTCGGACACGCTCACCACCCACAATTCCTCCACGGGACGCCGGGGCACATCGTTGAGCACCACGGTGTAGGCGATGCGCGCACCGTCAGGCGAAATCGCCACCGAACCCACGGACTTCAACTTCAGCAGGTCAGCGCTTTCCAGCTTTCGAGTCTGCGCTGCCGCAACCGCACCAGCTAACAACACCAGCACCAGGAGCTGTCGGAAACTGCGCATGCCAGGGAGCCTCATCGGGAATTGGATTTACGCGGCGGACAGTCTATCACTGCGAAAGAAGGAGGCAGGTGTCAGGCGGCGCGTTGTTGTTCCATCATGGCGATGAACTCGTCCACCAGTTCTTGGTCCCACAACCCCGCCTGTGCTTCACTCTTCATGGTGCTGGCTGCTTCCTCTGGCGTGCGCGCCGGCTTATAGGGACGCTCGGTGCGCAACGCGTCATACACGTCCACTACCTGCAGCACGCGAGCCAAAAGCGGGATGTCCTTACCGCGCAGCCCGTCGGGATAACCCGATCCGTCCCAGTGCTCGTGATGATGGCGGATGATGGGCGTTACCAGGCGCAGAGACTGGAGCGGCTTGCAGATGTGCTCTCCCGTCACCGGATGCTGTTTCATGATGGCCCATTCTTCGGGCGTGAGGCGGTCGCCTTTCTTCAGGACTTCGTCGGGCACGACAATCTTGCCGATGTCGTGCAATACGTCGCCACGGCGCAGCGCCACAACGGATTCGTTGTCCAGCCGCAACCGGCGGCCCAGGTCGCTGGCGTAGTGCGACAAGCGTTCGCAGTGTCCCTGCGTGTAGGGATCGCGCGCTTCCACGCCCAGCGCCAGTGTCTCCACTACCGCTTCGGCATGATCGAGTTCATCGGTGAACTCCTTCAACTTAACGAGCGAGCGCACGCGCGCCAGCAATTCCTCCTGATGGATGGGTTTGCTGAGAAAGTCGTCGGCGCCCGCCTCGATTCCCTGCACGCGATCGGTGCGGCGCGAGAGGCCGGTGAGCAGGACTACGGGGACCAAGCGGGTCCGTGCATCGTGTTTGAGTTCGTGGCAGAACTCGAAGCCGTTCTTTCCGGGCATCATCACGTCCAGCAGGATGGCGTCCGGAGGCTCTGCGTCCACCAGGGTACGCGCTTCCGCCGCGCTCTCGACCGCGGTTACCTCGAACTCGTCGGTGCCCAAGAGCCGGCTCAAGACGCGGCGTGTGGCCTCGTCGTCGTCCACAATCAGGACGTGGGGCAAACGGGACTGGGGGCTTCCTTGCATGACAACCAATGCGGGAGAGTAACTTGGATGCTATCCCTTGCTGCGAAGCGGATGCAAGCGCAATCCCGGCGCTCTGGGCGAGTACTGCCGCGCGTCGCGATTGCCTCCGGGCGCGGAAGCGGCTAGGCTTTCGGCATGCGCTGGTTCCGGCATTCGGCTTACGGGTTCCTCGCCACCGTTTTCCTTGGCCTCTCGGCCCAGGCTGCTTCCAAAGCGCCGGCCATCGTCTTTGGCAAGTGGCTGGCCGTTGAATGGCACAACGGCGCAGCCGAGGAGAAGCCGCTTCCCCTCAAAGTGCGCGCGCTTTTCGTCAGTGGGCGCATGCGCGAGTACACCCTGGGCGAGCCCCACGTGGTCACGGATTCGCTCTTCGTGATTCAGCGCGCCTACCGCCTCAACGACCTGCTGCCCGGCGAAAAGGGATCAGCCCCGCGCTGGCGCTGGCAGCCTGGAGGATGGCTGCTAGTGAATCGCGTTACGGGCCGCGTCTCTCAGCTCACCCTGCCGCACTTCGACGCCCATCATTCCGTGGCCACTTGGTATCGGGACTATGTCGCCTACTGCGGCCTTTCTGAAGATGGCTACAAGATCTTTGCGGTGGTTGCACAACTCGGCCGTCGCAAACCGCTGTTGCAGCACGAACTGGGCCGCGCCGACCAAGCCGATCTCGCCGACGTCGAGTGCGCGACGCCGCGCTGGCAGCGCCGGCCCACGCGTGTCACCTTTGAGCCCGCGGGCCGCACTTCCCTCACCTTCGAGGTTCGCGGCCACGCCGCTGAACCTGCCGCCGCCGAGCCGGAGGACAGTACAGAATGAAATCGCTCGACGAACTCCTGCGTGACGCCGAGCAGGCCCAC
>JBOGLL010000339.1:0-6978 GCA_050746065.1 Terriglobales bacterium
CGCACCAGCAGTGCGGCCGACGAGCCCAATCCCGAACTCCAGGACATGACGCGCCGCTGCTGGATCGGGACCGCTTTGAGCGCGCCGCTCCTGATTCTGGCCATGGGGGAGATGATTCCAGGCTCACCGCTCGCCCACGCGCTTCCGGGCAGCGCTAGAAATTGGATCCAGTTTGCGCTGGCGACTCCCGTCGTGCTGTGGTGCGGCTGGCCGCTGCTCGAGCGAGGATGGCAGTCCCTCCGCAACCGCAGCCTGAACATGTTCACGCTGATCGCGCTCGGCGTGGGTGCGGCCTACGGCTACAGCGTGGTGGCTACACTCTTCCCGGGCGTCATCCCGGCATCCTTCCAAGGTCACGGAGGCGCAGCCCCGGTCTACTTCGAAGCGGCCGCCATTATCACCGTGCTGGTGCTGCTCGGACAGGTGTTGGAACTTCGTGCGCGCAGCCAGACCTCCAGCGCCATCCGCGCCCTGCTCGATCTATCTCCCAAAACCGCCCGCCGACTGCGCCCCGACGGCGGTGATGAAGACATCCCTCTCGAACAAGTGCACCTCGGCGACCGGCTGCGCGTCCGGCCGGGAGAAAGAGTTCCTGTGGATGGCGTCGTTCTCGAAGGATCGAGCTCAGTGGATGAGTCGATGATCACCGGGGAGTCGCTGCCGGTGGAGAAGACTCCCGGAAGCAAGGTTACGGGCGCCACCGTCAACGGCACCGGCAGCCTGATCATGCAGGCAAAGCGCGTGGGCGGCGAGACGCTGCTCGCCCAGATCGTTCGTATGGTAGCCGAGGCCCAGCGCAGCCGCGCTCCTATCCAGCGCTTGGCCGACTCGGTTTCCGCCTGGTTCGTGCCTGCTGTGGTGATAATCGCTGCGCTGACGTTTGCTGTCTGGACGACCGTCGGTCCTGAGCCCCGCCTGGCTTACGCGCTGGTAAATGCAGTGGCGGTTCTCATCATCGCTTGCCCCTGCGCCCTGGGATTGGCGACACCCATGGCCATCATGGTGGGTACGGGTCACGGTGCCCGCGCAGGCGTCCTGATCAAGAACGCCGAAGCCTTGGAACTGATGGAGAAAGTGGACACCCTGGTCATCGACAAGACCGGAACCTTGACCGAAGGCAAGCCGAAGCTGGTGTCGGTGGTCACAGCCGGGAGCGCGTCTGAGTCGGAGGTTCTCCGGCTTGCCGCCAGCCTGGAACGGCGCAGCGAACATCCTTTGGCTGCGGCCATCGTTGCGGGCGCACTCGAGCGCCGCGCCGCCCTTACCGAGCCGGAGGAATTCAAATCAATCTCTGGCAAGGGCGTGCAGGGCCGGGTCGAGGGCAGGGAAGTCGTTGCCGGGAACCAGCAGCTATTCGCCGACCTCGGCCTCGCAGCCGGCGAACTTGCGGGGGCCGAAGGCTTGCGTCGCGACGGACAAACCGTAATGTTCGTCGCTGTGGACGGGCGTTTTGCCGGAATGCTGGGCGTATCCGACCCCATCAAGGAGACAGCCAGGGGCGCCATCGAAGCGCTGCGCCGCGACGGCATCCGCGTCGTCATGCTCACCGGCGACAGCCGCACCACCGCCGCGGCGGTGGCCAGTAAGTTGGGAATCGATGAGTTCGAAGCTGAGGTGCTGCCCGATCAGAAGTCGGAAGTGGTGAAGCGGCTTCAATCGCAAGGCCGGGTAGTTGCCATGGCGGGAGACGGCATCAACGACGCGCCCGCTCTGGCTCAGGCGCAAGTAGGGATTGCCATGGGCACCGGCACGGACGTCGCCATGGAGAGTGCAGGCATCACATTGTTGCGCGGAGACCTGAGCGGTATCGTCCGCGCCCGACGCCTTAGCCGGGCCACCATGCGCAACATCCGCCAGAATCTGTTCTTTGCCTTTGTCTACAACGCCCTGGGCGTTCCCATCGCGGCGGGAGTGCTCTATCCCGCGTTCGGCCTGCTGCTCAGCCCTATCTTCGCCAGTGCCGCCATGAGTTTCAGCTCAGTGTCGGTGATCAGCAATTCGCTGCGCCTGAAGAGAGTGCAACTCTAACGCGAGAGCTTACCCAGGTAGTCCAGCACCTCGGGATGCGTCCACTCTACCGGCCCGATGAACTTCCGACGCAGCACGCCCGAAGTGTCGATCACATAAGTCTCCGGAAAGCGCACGGTGCCGTAGAGCGTGTTGGCCTTCTGGTCGGGGTCACGGACCGTCATCAGGTCGATCTTGTGGTCGCGGAGGAAGCGCCGGTAGGCGTCTTCGTTCAGGTCCACGCTCACTGCCAGCACCGTTACGCGCCCCTTCATCCGCTGCTGTAAGGCCACCAGAGAGGGCATCTCCTCGACACAGGGCGGGCACCACGTGGCCCAGAAGTTCAGCACCACGATCTGCCCGCGAAGGTCTCGAAGCGAAACCGCCCGGTCCGAGTCGCGCAGCGCAAAATCCGGCGCGGGACCATTGATTAGCGCCGGGCGCGGGCCGCGCTGGCATCCGCCCAGAAGCAGAAACGCGGCCGTGAGGAGAAGAATGAACCTGCGCACAGACGTATAATAAACCTTTCCGCATTAGCTCGAATTGCGCGACGGGCGCCTCTTTTTGGCGATACTTTCTTGTCGCTCCGTCATCCAAGGAGAGAGCGGAATATGCCATGAAGAGAACTGCTGATCCCACCACCATCACCCAGGCGACCACGGAGGACCTGCTGCGCGAAGTGTTGGTGCGCCTGGGCGAAGACCCTGGCCGGGAAGGTCTGGTGCGCACGCCGGAACGGACGGCGAAAGCGCTCGAATATCTCACCAAGGGATATCAGGAAAACCCGGAGGAACTGCTCCGCGGCGCCCTGTTCAACGTGGATTATGACGAGATGGTGATCGTGAAGGACATCGAGATGTTCAGCCTCTGCGAGCACCATCTGCTTCCGTTCTTCGGCAAGGTGCACATCGCCTACCTCCCCAAGGGCAAGGTGATCGGCTTGAGCAAGCTGCCTCGCCTGGTGGACATTTTCGCGCGCCGCCTTCAAGTGCAGGAACGACTCACCACCCAGATTGCGGAGACCATCCAGAAGGCCATCGAGCCGCAGGGCGTGGGTGTGGTGGTGGAAGCTCGCCATCTCTGCATGATGATGCGAGGCGTGGAGAAGCAGCACTCTTCCGCCGTAACCTCGTCCATGCTGGGGGCTTTTCGCGACGAACAGGAGGCCCGGCAGGAATTCCTTTCTCTCATTCGGGCCCGCACCAACGGAAGCTAGCCGCTGCACACTCGGCTGGCCCGCCTTGATTTACAATCGCAGGTCGAAAACCCATGCGAAAGACTGATCAAGGCGGCAGCTTCCGGCCCATCAAGCGAACGTCCCAGGTCGTGTTCGGCGAACGACATCACCTGCGCTCCGTGCTGGACTCCATCCTGAGCTTCTCTTCCATGTCCGACCGTGTGGCCCGGGAGAGGCAGAGCATCGAGCAGCTCGTCGAGACTCGGACCGCGGAGCTGAACCGCATCCACGCCAACTTCGACAAGAATCTGGAGGTGGCGCGAGATCCTAAGACCACTGCCGACCAGCTGGCTGCACTGTTTCAGGAAACCTCGGCAGACGACTACCTGCTGCTGCGCGTCCTTGCCGAACATCCCAATACACCCTCTTCGGTGCTGGCCCTGCTCGCGCAGCACTCCTATGACGCGGTGAAAGAGAACGTGGCCCGGCACCCGAACGCCGACCGCAAGACACTGGAGAGGCTGGCCGAAGACCCTACACGTCCGCTGTGGTTCTTGGTGGCCTGCAATTCTGCTGCGCCTGAGGACCTGCGCGAGGAACTCAAGAAGCGCCTGTGGCAGGGCGCGGAGAAGAAGCCGTAAGGCTACCAGTCGCGGTAACGGAAGCGCTGCGGACGCTGCGGCATCATCTTGATCATGGCCACGCCTGCCACGAAGCCTCCGACATGGGCCCAGAAGGCAATGCCTCCCGCACTCTGCGATCCCGTTGCCAGCGACGTCGCCGCCCCGCCCAGGAACTGCACTACGAACCAGTAACCCAATACCAGCCACGCCGGGAGCCAGGTGGTGAAAAACACAACCAGCAAGGGAACCAGCGTCAAAACCCGCGCGGAAGGGAAAAGTAGGAAGTACGCTCCCATTACGCCCGCAATGGCCCCGCTGGCGCCCACCGTGGGCACCGGCGAAGACGGATTGAACAGCACGTGGATGGCAGCCGCGAGCACGCCGCAACCTAGGTAGAAGAGCAGGTAGCGAAAGTGTCCCAGATAGCCTTCGATGTTGTCGCCGAAAATCCACAAGGCCATCATGTTAGAAAGCAGGTGCAGCCAGGAAGCGTGCAGAAACATCGAGGTCAGCACGGGCACGAATACCGCCTGCGTGCTCATGCCTCCGGTTCCGGCGAGCGCCCCGGTGATGTTGTCGGGAACGACGCCGAACTGAAAAAAGAATGCGGTTCGGTTGCCCGGCTGCAGCGAGAGTTCGAACAGGAACGCGACCACGTTCAGCGCCAGCAGAAACCACGTCATGTAGGGCGTGGCCAGCCGGGGCGCGTCGTCGCGCAGGGGGATCATGATTTTGACCGTTTCGAGACCCGCAGTCCACGATAGCAGAAGGTCAAGATGAACGGCGTTCTGGTGGTCAACAAGCCCGGAGGACTGACGTCGCACGACGTCGTGGCACGCGTGCGTCGTATGGCGAAGGAACGCTCCGTCGGTCATCTGGGCACGCTCGATCCCATGGCTACTGGCGTGCTTCCCCTCTTGCTCGGCCGCATGACCCGTTTGGCGCAGTTCTACGACTCCAGTGAAAAGGCCTACGAGGGCGAGATCCGCTTCGGGTTCGCCACTGACACCTACGATGCCATGGGAGAGCCCCTGGGCCCTCTGCAGCCCTTCGTGGCGTCTCTGGAGCAGGTGCGCTCGCTGGCCCGCCGTTATCAGGGTAGGTTCGAGCAGATGCCGCCACCCTTCTCCGCCAAGAAGATTGCCGGGGTTCCCGCCTACAAACTGGCCCGGAAGAAGAAGGAAGTTCCGCTCAAGCCGGTCGAGGTTGAGATCAAGGAGCTCGAGATCACCGCGCTCGACGGCGACCGTGCCACCTTTCGCGCGCGCGTGGCCACCGGCACCTACCTGCGCTCAGTGGCTCACGACCTGGGTCGAGACCTGGGCGTCGGCGCGCATCTCTCCCGCCTGGTTCGAACCGCAGCGGGCGAATTCAGTCTGGCCGAGGCAAAGAGCCTGGATGAACTCGAGGCAGCTTTTCGCGCTGGGGAAGCGGAATCCGTGATGGTTCACCCGCGGCGAATTTTGCCGCACCTTCCTTCCGTCACCGCCACCGACGAGAGCGCCGCCCGCATCCGCCACGGTCAGGCCGTCAATCTGCCGGAGATGTCCCGGGCGCAGGAGGTCAAGGTCTTTCACGGACAGGCGGACCTGATCTGCATTGCCCATCGCGTAGCCGGTACGCTGTTTCATCCTCGCGTGGTGCTCGCAGGCGGAAAGTAGCAAGCCCTACGAACCGCTTCGGAGCGCGCTCAGGTATTCGTCTTCGGCCCAGAGCCGGTGAGCGGCTTCGACTTGTTCCGCGGGCAGGGAAGTGCCATCTGAGGCGAGTGAGTTCTGTTCTGCCTGAGCTGCGTTGCGTGCGCCGGGGATGGTCGTCGAGACGGCCGGGTGCGACAGCACAAAGCGCAGCGCCCACCGCGCAGGCGACGGTTCTCCGCCTTCGGCTGCGAGGCGAGCAAGCTGCGCAGCCCGCGGTACCAGTTCGCCCAGCTTCTCAGGCGGCAGCGTGTGGGAGCGGTGGTCGTTGAGAGAAAAGCTGGTTTCGGCAGTGAACTTTCCTGCCAGCAAGCCGTAGTAAAGCGGCACCCGCGCGATGATCCCGAAGTTCTTCCGCTGAGCCAAGGGGAACACTTCGTCAGCCATCTCCTGCCGCAGGGCGTTGTACACCAGTTGCAGCGTATGGCCGCAATCGCGCCGCAGGACCGCCAGGGCCTCCCCGGGGGTGAAGGTGGACACCCCATACCAGCGAATCTTGCCTTGCTCGCGCAGCCGCTCCATGGTCTCCGGCCAGTCGCCTTCCCGAATTAGCTTTGCGCTGGGGTTATGGAGCTGGTAGAGGTCGAGCGCGTCCCGCCCCAGACGGCGCAGGGAAGCCTCGCACGAAGCCTCGATATGGGCCCGGCTAAAGTCCTTGGCCATCCGGCCCCGGCGGGTCACGGTGCCCACCTTGGAAGCGATGTAGACGTGGTTTCCTTCGTCCGCGAGCGCCTTGCCCAGTATCTCTTCGCTGCGGCCCTTGCCGTAGACGTCAGCGGTGTCGAAGAAGTTCACGCCCAGTTCGCGCGCCCGCCGGACTGCCTCGATCGCGTCCTGTTCCGGAACGTCGCCCCAGCCCCACTGCACGCCGGCAGAGGAGCTAGGGCCGCCGATGGCCCAGGCTCCAAAGCCGATCTCGCTGACTGAAACGCCACAGCGGCCGAGGGGGCGGTAGTTCATGGCAGAAGGGGATTGTACGTGGACTTTCGGTAGGGCACCTTGCCGGATCGGCGGGCCCCGTCATTGGTATCCGTAGCGTCCGATAAGCGATATTATGTTAACTACTACAAAAGCCCCGCCAAATATGGTGTTGGTGCATTACTGCTGGAAAAGAAGCCCCTCCAGGTCCTCCCTGAACTGTTCAAGGGCCCGAAGACGGGCTGGCGTGGCTTCCACAGTCTCTTGCTTCGCTTGGAAGAGCTGGCGGCCATCGCGCTCGACCAGGACGCCCAGCACTTCCCCCATTCGCCAGCCCGGTGTACCCACCATCTTCAAGCCATCGGGAGTTGCTTCCAGCAGCGCGATGCATCCGTCACGAACGACCCCCACCGCCTTCGGAAAGAGCTCGAAGGTCTCCAGTTCAAAGCCGGCCTGGTAGATGCGTTGGAGTTGTTCCGAGGGATCTGGCATTTTGAAATGATTGGAAAATCGCAGGAAGGTGCGGTTAACAACGACCAACGACTAACGACCAACG
>JBOGLL010000340.1:0-6294 GCA_050746065.1 Terriglobales bacterium
TTGCCCTTGAGCGGCTGGATGGCCTGGAAGCGGCGGTCGCGGCCCTGCTTGGCGGTCCCGCCCGCGGACTCGCCTTCCACCAGGTAGAGTTCGCAGCGATCGGCCTGACGCTCGGAGCAATCGGCCAGCTTGCCGGGCAGGCCTCCGCCGTCGAGTGCGCCCTTGCGGCGGGTGAGGTCGCGGGCCTTGCGCGCGGCTTCGCGCGCGCGCGCCGCTTCAATGGCCTTGTTGATGATCTTGCGCGCCACCGGCGGCGTCTGCTCGAGGTACGCGCCCAGACGCTCATTCACGAACGCCTGCACGATGCCGGCGATGTCGGAATTCAGTTTGCCCTTGGTCTGGCCTTCGAACTGCGGCTGGGGCAGCTTGACGCTGATCACCGCCACCAGTCCTTCGCGAACGTCATCGCCGGTCAGATTTTCCTTCAGGTCCTTGAACAGCCCGAGTTGCTGGCCGGCGTAGTTAATGGTGCGGGTGAGCGAGGTACGGAAACCGGAAAGGTGCGAGCCGCCGTCCACGGTGTTGATGTTGTTGGCGAAGCTGAACACGGTTTCCGAGTAGCCGTCGTTGTACTGCAGCGCGATTTCCATGTTCACGCCGTCGCGCTCGGCTTCCATATAGATGGGCTTTTCGTGCAGCACTTGTTTGCCGCGGTTCAGGTGCTTGATGAACTCGGCGATACCGCCCGTGTACTTGAATTCGGAAATCTTGGCTTCGCCGGTTTTCGCGTCGGTGGCGCGCTCGTCGGTGAGCGTGATGAGCAGGCCCTTGTTCAGGAAGGCGAGTTCGCGCAGCCTCTGGGCCAGCGTGTCGTGGTTGTACTCGGTGACGGTGAAGATTTCCTTGTCGGGAACGAAGTGCACGCGCGTGCCACGCTTGCGCGTTTTGCCGGTCTTCTTCAGCTTCGATGTGGCTTCCCCGCGGGAGTAGGTCTGCTCCCACACAAAGCCGTCGCGCCAGATCTCGAGATCGAGCTGGTAGCTGAGCGCGTTGACGACGGAGACGCCCACGCCGTGCAGTCCGCCGGAGACTTTGTAAGTGGAGGTGTCGAACTTTCCGCCGGCGTGCAGCTTGGTCATGACGACTTGGGCGGCGGGAAGTTTTTCGTCGTCCACTTCCATGTCTTCCACCGGGATGCCGCGGCCGTTGTCCACGACGGTGATGGAGTTATCGATGTGGATGGTGGCGTCGATCTGATCGCAGAAGCCGGCCAGGGCCTCGTCCACCGAGTTGTCCACGACCACGTAAACCAGGTGGTGCAGGCCGAGTTCGCCGGTCGAGCCGATGTACATCGCCGGCCGCTTACGCACCGCTTCCATCCCGCCCAGGACTTTGATGGAGTCGGCGGTGTATTCGCCGTTCTCCGCGGCGCCGCTGTGTCCGTTGCCAGCGGAGCGCGAAGCGTTTTCCGCGGGCACGATCCTGCGCGCGGCCTTTGCATCTCGTTCCGCGATGGCTTCTTTTCTCTTCTCGGATTTCGTGGTCGCAACCGCGTTTGCGGTGGGCGTTTCTTTGGAGGGCATGCGCTCTTTCTTCGGTCGCGAATCGGGCGTTTTCGGCAGCGGTTTTTGCGTCGCCGAATCAGCCACAACCTGTTGTTATTTCAGTAACTTAGTGGTCGCCCGAGCAACTGCTATTTTAGCATATTTGAGGGTCGGATTTCCTGTGGAATTCGGTTGCGTTGGGAGGAAAAAAGGGACCGGTTTTGCAGGCTGGCTAAGTGCTTGAAAGTACAGGTTGAGCCGCTTTGGCGGGCGTGAGCGTAGGCAAGCGGGCAGCCGAAGCGGGAGCCCGCAGGCGAAATCCTGAGTCCGCCACGGCGGACGAAGGATCTCCCCTGTCCCACTCTTGAACTAGGGTTTGGATTTCCCCGATTCCTGAGGGAAACTTCAGCCGCACCTCGGTTTCGAATTCCAACGGCAGGCCTTCAACCATGTGAGGCTTGTAACGCCACTTCTTCACGGCAGTCTCGGCGGCTTCCGCCAGGAAGGGATTGCCGCTGAGATGATGCGCGCGCTGGACCTTGCCCTCAGGGTTGACAACGACGAGCAGTAGAACTTCTCCGGTGAGCTTCTCCTGCAGTGCAGCTTCGGGATAGACGGGAGCGACGCGCTCCACCAGCATCTTCTCGGCTTTTTCCGGTTCAATCCGCGCCCGGCGGAGAAAGTCGGGCGCGCCTCAGGCGTAGCCGGAGGCCGGAAACAGAGTGAGGAAAAGTGCAACTCCCAGGATTGCGCGTAGCGGCGACTTCAATGGCTCCCACCTGGGATAGTGAGACACCAGGGAGACCAGCGTGGTTGCCTTAGAACCAATTTTCTGGGGATTACGGTGGTAATCGGGTGCTGCGATTACCTCGGGGGCTAAAGCCCAAATATCTACGCTATCTGGTCGGCACGGTCGCTTTGCGAGTCGGGCCTGAAGGCCCGACCTACCCAGCCGTGCCCTTCCGAAAGAAAATCGTTGCGATGCCCTTAGGTAGCTCGGCGTCCTCTGCGTCCTCGGCGGATTGATTTTCCCGTCCAACCCATGCGCTTGCGTAACGACGTGATGTGCGCAACGTGATGGGGCCCATGCCAGGCGTACATGGCCAGCGCCCGGTCCAGGGTCAGCGTCTTCTCGTGCTGGGGATGGAAGAAAGTGCGGGCGAAGTCGGCGGGTGTCATCGAGCGCAGCAGCGTGACCCAGCGAGCGTGAAGGTTTTCAAGCAAGGCAAGGGAAGTTTCGACCGGAGTCTTGCGCGTGTCTGCCAGCTCGGCCCAGCGCGCTTCGTGGTAGGGCTTGATGGTAGGCGCGTCCTCGGTGAGGGCCAGCTTGAAGCGCGTGTAGGCGTTCAGATGGCTATCGGGAACGTGGTGCAGCACTTGGCGAACGGTCCAACCGCCGGGACGATACGGTGTGTCGAGCTGCTTCGCCGACAGTCCTTTGACAGCCGCCCGCATGCGTACCGGCGTCCGCGCAATCGTAGCGATGTACCGGCGGCGGTCAGCAGGAGTGCTGCGGCCCTTCCATGCGAAGTCGCCGATGGGATAGCGAAGATCCATGCGCTCTCTAGTCCACTAATTCGGTGGCCGGTAGTATGCCGCAGGAGCCCGGATCTGCAGCTTGCTGCCCTTGCCCAGGCTGATCTTCACCTTGTGCATCTCGCCAGCGAGCCGCGGCTCAGCAACACGAAACACGAGCAGATGATGGCTGCGCAGGTCGTTCGCGAGTTCGTCCACGATATGCAGCAGGTCTTTCATGTTATATGGCTTGAAGGCCCGACCGCCGGTAGTGGTCGCCAATTCGCGGAGCGTGCGCGTGCCATGCGGGGTATGGTCCCACTCCAAATTTACCGAATAGATCGCCACTCGGCCGCGCAGAGCTTGCCGCTTTACTTCCTCCAGAGTGTGCTTGCTAGCAGTATCTTCACCATCACTGATCACAAGCAGGATACGCCGCGCTTCGCCGACGCCGGCGGCAGCCAGATCCCGGCATGCAAAAACCAGTGCGTCGTGCAGCGCGGTGCCGCCGCTAAAGTCGGCATTTTCCAATTGTCTTGAGAGTTGGTCAGGGTCGAGAGGCCACGCCGTGGAAACTTCGGCGCGAAAACCGACAACTACCGCATGGTCGAGTCCCGACCGCAGGGTACGCCGCAGAAGGTCAACAACAGCCAATGCAAATTGCACGTAGGCCTGACGGGAGGGTAGGCCTGATCTGCTCAAATCTAGCACTAGAGCAAAGCGAAGCGGAACGGCGTCCGCGCGGCGCACTTCGAGAACCTGTGCCACCTTGCCCGCATCCTCGACCTGGAGCTCGTCCTTTGTTATCGAGGCATCCGGCGCGGGATGCCCCTTGCGATCGTTGAGGACAGCTATGAGGGAAACTGTCGGAACAGTTGCCGGAGGGTCGGGCTGTGAAGAAGCCGCGGAAGCCGGCTGCTGGGACAAGCACGGCAACGACAAGCAAGCAGCTAGAGCGACTGCAGCTATCCACCTCATAGCTCTCATTCTTATGCGAGGGCGGAGGTCCATGGGCTCGTAACGCCCTCGGCTATTTTTCTTTCTTGGCTTTGGTAAAGTTCAGACTCTGCACCGTGGTCAGCGCAGAATCCAGTGCAGGCTTATTGGACGCACAAAACTCGAACAGCAAAACGCTCTTGTTGTGACCAGTAATAAATAGCGCGCAATGAAATGGCGTTTGACCGACTGCTCCTGTGTAGCTAAGCCGAAACAGCTTCTTGCTACCGACTTTAATCTCTGCTGTCTTGGGCTCCACGGTGTACTCTGCATTCCGCAGTTGGTCGCGGAGGAGGTAGGCGGTAAGCCTACCAGTGTCGGCTACCGATAACTTGAGGGTAGAGACTAGTAGCCAATTGTCAGGACTCTCCCCGGCTGCGAAAAGCTTGTCGAAGCCTCTCACAGATGTGTAGCCGCCGGCCAGCACACGAAGGGGCTTCCATGTGCCGGGGAAGCTCAAGGAGACTCCCACGGACGGATTGGCGTAGGTGTTTCCTTCAACCGTCCCCGAATCCGGTAAGGTGAGGAGGATCACGCCGCCTGGCTTTGAACCGGCCGGTGGGACAGGCGCCTGGGCACATAGCAGAGCGCTCTGGAGAATCAGGGCAAATGGAGCGACCCACCGCATAGATTCTGTTGGCTCCTTGCTCAGATCCTCATCGGCATGACCACGTACCGGTACTTGTAGTCCTCACCGGCCGCGGGGCGGAGCTGGCCGGCGGACTGTTCGTCCTTGAATTCGAAGTTCACGTCGCCCGAGCCAGTGGCCTTGAGGAAGTCAAGCAGGTAGTGGGAATTGAAGCCGATGGTGAGGGGATCGGCGGCATAGGTGATTTCAATCGAGTCCTCGGACTCGCCTGACTCCATGGACGATGAGGAGACCTTCAACTCGTTCTTGTCGAGCCTGAGCCGGATGGCGCCTGAGCGCTCGTCGGCGAACTGGGCCACGCGCTGGATGGCGCTGAAGATATCCTCGCAGCGCACGCTCACCACTTTGGTGTTCTCGCGCGGCAGGACGGCCTCGAAGTTGGGAAACTGCCCGGTGAGCTGGCGCGAGGTGAGCAAGCGCCCGCCGATGCGGAAGAACAGCGTGGACTCATCGCGCGCGAACTCCACCACTTCCGCGCCGTCCGACTGGAGCAGCAGATGCAGCTCGGCCATGGCCTTGCGCGGCACCAGGGTCCTCATCTCGGAGACGCCCTCGAACTTGGCGTTGGCATTCTCGATGTGGGCCAGGCGGTGGCCATCCGTTGCCACCATGGTGATGGATTCGGGCTTCAGCACCATGAGCGCGCCATTGAGCGTGTAACGCGATTCCTCGTTGGAAATGGCAAAGATGGTCTTGCTGATCATGGTGTTGAGCACGTCCGCCGGCAGCTTCACTACGCCGCCCGTGGGGAAGGGAGGCAGGGTGGGAAAATTGCTGCGCGCCATACCTACCATCTTGGTGTTGGAGCGCCCCAGGCGCACCTGCACCCAGTGGTTCTCCAGTAGCTTGATGGACATTTCGCCATCAGGCAGCAGCTTCACGTAGTCGTGGAACTTGCGCGCCGGGATGGTGCACGAGCCTTCCTTCTTCACTTTGGCCGCGCATGATGTGCGCAGGCTCAGATCGAGGTCGGTGGCAGTAATGGCCAAGCGATCGCCTTCCGCCTCAAACAGGAAGTTGGACAGAATGGGGATCGTGGTCTTGCGCTCCACCACCCCTTGCGTGGCCGCAAGCTCCTTGAGCAGCTCCGCCCGGTTGACTGTGATTTCCATAGGCCTTCCCTTGGCGCCCGCAGCTTACACCAAACCTTGGGCCGTTGCTGTAACTGCCTACCTTAATACAGAAACTCAACATCATATAAGCAGCAGAAGTAGATGAGGAAGGAAATGTGGATATCTGGATCTTAGGCCTGTCGCGTGTTGAGCTTCGATGGCACGGCTGAATGTGTTCGTTCCGGCCCCGAGAGCCAGCGTTCGCGTGCAACCGCAGTCGCTGGTAGAAGATTCGCCTCCGGATTCCCACGCTACTCACAGTGCATCCACAGCGTCATCCGAGGAAGACCGGGCCCGGAAGTGGAAAACGCGGTGCAGACCGCGCGTCATCAGCTCAGAATCTCGGTCAGTTTGTTCAGCACCCTGTTCAAATCCCTGTCGGTTTTGCGGGAGTGCTCGATTTTCTCCACTGAGTGCATGACCGTGGTGTGGTGCTTGCCGCCGAACTGCCGCCCGATCTCGGGCAGCGAGGCTTCGGTGAGCTGCTTGGCCAGGTACATGGCGATCTGGCGCGGGAAGACGACGGAGCGGGAGTTGT
>JBOGLL010000341.1:0-6722 GCA_050746065.1 Terriglobales bacterium
CCTGCTTGAAGCGGATTTCCATGGCCGTGATCACGTCGTGGACACGGGCCAGGGGCAGATCGTCAGCCATGGTGCAGTGGCAGGAGACGTAGGTGCGCCCGCGCACCTGCTTCACCACCAGCTCGTGCATGTCGAGCACTTCAGGGAACTCGGCAACGATGCCGCGCAGGCGGCGGTCGAGTTCGGGATCCTGCTGCACCTCGCCGCCCGGCTCGATGGTGGCGGGCTCGCTCTCGATGTGGGTGAGGATGGACGTGATCTCGCCGATCTCGTCGCGGATCTCGGCCTCGATGCGGGTGACCACGTCGTGCGCTTCGCGCAGCGGCAGGTTCTCATCGAGTTCGAGGTGCTGCTCCACATGCAGGCGGCCGCCCAGGTCCTGGACGCTCACGTCGTGCACGGTGAGGTTGTTGCGCGCGGCCACCGCGCGGATGCGATCGAAGATGTTCTCTTCGCCGGCGGCGCGCGGCGCCGAGTGCACCATGACGTCGGCATCGGGCAGCAAGCGGTGCACGGCCGCGGTGACGGCTTCCGACACCTGCTCCGACTTCTGGAAGGTCACGGTGCGGCGCAGGGCGATGGAAACATCCACGAAGTAGCGATTGCCGCCGCGGCGGATGCGCACGCGCTCCACGTCGAGCACGCCTTCCACCCAGGCCACCTCGCGCAGGATCTCATTGCGCACGCCGGCGGGCGCGGCGTCGAGCAGAGCGTCGAGCGTCTGCCGCGCCAATCGCCAGCTCACATACAGGATCAGGACTGCGACCACCAGCGCCGCGATGGGATCGGCGCGGCGCAGCCAGGGGATCCCGAGGCGCTCTCCGGCCCACACCAGAACCAATCCGACGATGACCACCGCGACCTGCCAGATATCCGTGCGGAAATGCAGCGCGTCGGCTTCGAGCGCCTGGCTGCGGTACTTCATCGCCACGCGGTGCAGTGCCCGCGAACGCCACCAGTCGATGGCCATGCTGGCGAAAAGGACGAGGAACGCCGCCAGGGAAGGCTCCACGCGCACCTCGCGCAGGAAGAGCCTCTGCATGGCTTCCCACACGATCCAGGCACAGGCCACCAGCAGAAAGGCAGTCTCCAGAAATGCGGAGAGGTTCTCGAACTTGCCGTGGCCGTATTGATGATCGGCGTCGGCGGGCTGGTCGGAGACGCGCACTGAGAGCAGCGTCATCAGGGTCATGAGCAGGTCGAGGCCGGAACTCGCGGCCTCCGAAAGGACGCCGAGACTGCCGGATGTGATCCCCACGGCCAGCTTCCCCACGGTGATGGCCAACGCCGCCAGCACGGAATGAAAAGCGACGCGGCGCTTCTCACGACGCATCTCGGCGCCGGCGTCGGGCGCGGAGAGCGGCGAGCCCGGGGGTGGCTGGCGAACTTCGACCTGGGAAGGGGTGCTCGACATCGTGTCCATTATCGCTGCTGCCTGACGCCGCGGAACAGCCCGGCGATACCGAAGGTGTAGGGCGTCCAGGAAACGTCGCTGAAGCCGGCGGCACGCATGCGCTGGAGCATTGCGTCGGGCGCTGGAAACTTGGCTACCGATGCCGGGAGATACTGATAGGGGCCGCTGACACCGGAAATCAGCGTCCCGATGCGGGGTAGCACGTGCCGGAAATAGAAGCCATAGACCTTGCCGAATAGTCCGCTCGGCTCGCCGAAATCGAGGACGCCGACTTCGCCGCCGGGCGCCAGCACGCGATGAATCTCGCGCAGGCCGGCGTCGTAGTTGGCCAGGTTACGGAAGCCGAACGAGGTCACCACCAGATCGAAGCGATGGTCAGCAAAGGGAAGCCGGAGCGCGTCGGCCTCGAGTGCGGTTGCGTTCCGGCCTGCGAATTTCGAGCGCGCCCGCTGCAACATGGCATGCGAGAAATCCACACCGAGGATCGCGGGACGTGCAGCGCCCGCCTGCCTGCGCAGCGCCAGCGCCATGTGTCCGGTGCCGCAGCACAAGTCGAGGACGCGGGCTTCCGGCCGGGCGAGAATATGCGCAAAAGCGCGAGCTGTACGACGCCACCACAGCCGATCCACGTTCAGCGACAGCACGTGGTTCAGCAGATCGTAGCGGGGCGCGATGGCGGTGAACATCTCGCGCACCGTGGCCGCGGCGGCGCGCTCGTCCGGAGCGCCTTGCGGCGTCGTGCCAACGACTGCGGACTTGGCCGCCTCGGGCACGCTACCTCTTGCTCCGCGAGAGTCCGATCACTCGCTCGAGGGCTTCGCGCACCACGCGCAAGGGGACATCCGGCACAACGTCCACCTTGCCGATGCGCCGGGGCAGTACGAAATGGGTGACGCCGTCGCGCGTCTTTTTGTCGGTCGCGATGCGTCGTTGAATGGCGGCGGCGCCGACTTCGATGGCGGGCAGCGGGCCGATGGCAAGCACGGCGGCGAGAATGGGTTGTGCGCCGGCGCTGCGAAGCTTGCCCAGGCGCTCCGCGATCAAGGTCGCGGCGATCATGCCCCAGGCCACGGCTTCGCCGTGCAGGAAGCGGCGGTATCCGGTCTCGGCTTCGAGCGCATGGCCGATGGTGTGGCCGAAGTTCAGGATGCGGCGCTGGCCCTGTTCACGCTCGTCGGCAGCCACCACCGCCGCCTTCACCCGGATGCACTCGGCGATCAGCCAGGATAGGGCGCGCGGGTCGCGCCGCGAGATGCGGCGGCGCTCCTTCTCCAAGAAGGCGAAGATCTTCGGGTTACGGATCACGCCGCATTTGAGCACTTCATAGAGTCCGGCACGGAACTCGCGCTCAGGCAGCGTGCGCAGCACCGCCGGATCGATGAACACGGCGCGCGGCTGATGAAACGTACCCACCAGGTTCTTCCCTGCGGGCAGGTTCACGCCGGTCTTGCCGCCGATGGCGGCGTCCACTTGCGCGAGCAGCGTGGTGGGAACTTGCACGCAGTCCACGCCGCGCATGTAGATGGACGCGAGGAATCCGGCCACGTCGCCGGCAACGCCACCGCCGAACGCCATGACCACGGAGTTCCGGTCGGCGCCGTGCAGTGCCAGGAGCCGAGCCAGGCCCTCGACCGTCGTCAGATGTTTGGACTCCTCGCCGTCAGGCATGGAGATGAAAACGTGGCGCACCTTCGCACGCTTCAAAGACCTGGCGAGTTTCCGTCCCCAGAGCCGAAGCACCGGCGGAACGGTTACTACGAAACAGCAGCGCGGGCCTGCGATCCGCTTGAGCGCCGTCCCCATGCGCGGCAGCAGGCCGGCCTCGATCAGCGCCGGATAGGCGCGAGGTTTCACGCGAATCAGGATTCTTGTCACCGCTCATCATCATAGCCCACGCGGGCAGCACGAAAGGGCGCGTCGAAGCGGCGTGATACCATTTTTTCGCGATGAAGAGCGTGCCGGCGGAAACCGACTTCGTGGTGGTGGGCGCCGGGGTCGCCGGCCTGCGGGCGGCGATCGAGCTGGCCTCCGCGGGGCGCGTGCTGGTGCTGGCCAAGACCGACCTGAAGGAATCGGCCACACAGTACGCACAGGGAGGAATCGCGGTCGCGCTCAGCGACGAAGACGAGATCGGACTCCACCTGCAGGACACTCTCGACGCCGGCGACGGCCTCTGCAACGTGGAGGCCGCTCGAATCCTGGTGGAGGAGGGACCGGAACGCATCCAGGAACTCATCGCCTGGGGCACCGAGTTCGACCGCGACGGCACCAAGCTCACCTTCACGCGGGAAGGCGCGCACAGCCGCTCGCGTGTTCTGCATGCGCACGGTGACTCCACCGGCCGCGAGATCGGGCGAGCGCTGCAGGCCCGCGCCCGGGCCCTGAAGAATATTTCCTTCTGCGAGTTCGAGTTCAGTCGCGATCTGTGCATGTCCGGAGGAGTGGTGAGGGGCGTGGTCCTGATGGGCGAAAAGGGCGCCGTCCACGAGGTGCATGCGCGCGCCGTGCTGTTGGCCACCGGCGGATTGGGACAGGTGTATCGCGAGACTACGAATCCGGGCGTAGCCACCGGCGACGGCGTGGCCATGGCGTTTCGCGCCGGTGCCACCATCCAGGACATGGAGTTCGTCCAGTTCCATCCTACGGCGCTTTACCTGAAGGGCGCGCCGCGCTTCCTGCTTTCTGAAGCGTTGCGGGGCGAAGGAGCCTACCTGCGCAACGCGGAAACCCTGCGCTTCATGCCCAAGTATCACGAGATGGGGGAACTAGCTCCGCGTGATGTGGTGGCGCGCGCCATCGTGCACGAACTGGAGATTTCTCCGGCGAAGGATCCCGTGGTCTACCTGGACATGACCCACCTCGACGCGGACCATCTGCGCACACGCTTCCCGCGCATCCACTCCACCTGCATGAAATACAACGTTGACATTGCCACCGACCTGGTGCCGGTGCGGCCGGCCGCGCACTACGCCATGGGCGGCGTGCGCAGCGACCTGGAGGGCCGTACCCGTGTGAAGGGCCTGTACGCAGCCGGCGAATCGGCGGCCACCGGGGTGCACGGCGCCAACCGCCTGGCCAGCAACTCGCTGCTCGAGGGACTGGTGTACGGCGCTCGCGCCGGCATCGCGATGCGCGCGGACGCCGGTGCCTTCGCACCCCACAAGGAGCCCAAAGTTTCCGCGTCCAGCCGGAAGCAACCTGCGGCCAAGGCCGCCCCGGTCGCGGGGAATTCGCCTGCGGTCGAGGAGTTCATCCGCGAAGTACGGGAAGCCATGTGGAAGGGCGCGGGCATCGTCCGCAGCGGCGATGTTCTGCGCAAGACTCTGAAATATCTTGGCGAGATGCAGTCCCGCCTGCCCGTAGAAAATTCCCGCCGTGCCCGCGAGGCGGCCAACCTCCTCCAGAACGGGCTGCTGATCGTGGGCAGCGCGCTGGCCCGCGAAGAGAGTCGCGGCGCCCATTACCGCACCGACTTCCCTTCCCACAACGACGTCCTCTTCAAGAAGCACTCGGTGGTTGTGGGGGAGACGGTGGAGTTCGAGTAGCACTCGGCAATAAGCAATAAGCGATAAGCAATAGGCTCCAGACCGCACTCACGCCCGCCTGCGGTCTGTGGATGGCGGATTGCTTGTTACTTACTACCTACTAGAGCTTGTTTGGCTCTGTTGACATCCTCTTGCGAGTAGAGGAGTCCGGGATCGGGAAAACAGACAGGAAAGCAGATCCCTCGCTCACGCCTCCTTCTCCCGCAAGGCGGGATCAGTCGGCGTGGCTCGGGATGACAAAGTTTGGGGGAAGCCTTAGAGGGCGCGGTCGCTGCGCGAGTCGAGCTTGCTCCGCGACTCTGGCCTAAAGGCCAGAGCTACCAAGGCCAGAGCTACCAAGGCCAGAGCTACCAAGGCCCGACCTACCGAGCCGCGCCCTTTCAAAAAACTATTTATGAAACACGCTCTACTTACTACTCACTGCTCATTGCTTACTGTTTATTGCTGACTGCTGACCGGCTAACGTTATTCCGTCTCGCCGTTCAGCTTCGGCAAACGCGCCTTCTTGTGGGGTTTGATCACCGACATGATGATGGAGATAGCCAGCACCCCTGCCACTACACCCAGCGCCGCACCGATAGGGACCTTGTAGATCTCTGCCATCATCATCTTGGCGCCGATGAAGATCAGGATGACGGCCAGCCCGTAGTGCAGGTAATGGAAGATCTCCATCATGCCCGCCAGGGCGAAGTAGACGGAACGCAGACCCAGGATGGCGAAGACGTTGGAGGTATAGACGATGAACGGGTCCCGGGTGATGGCCAGGATGGCGGGGATGGAGTCGGCAGCAAACAGCACGTCGGTGGTTTCCACCACGATCAGCACCAGGAAGAGTGGCGTGGCGATCCACACACCGCGCTTGCGAATGAAGAAATGACCGTTGTAGTAGCGCTTGGTCACGGGATAGAAGCGGCGGAACAGGCGCAGCAGCGGGTTCTTCTCGGGATGGATCTCGCTCTCTTCCTGGCGGAACAGCTTGAAGCCGGTGTAGATCAGGAACGCGCCGAACACATAGATGATCCAGTGGAACCGGTTAATGAGCACGACGCCCGCCAGGATGAAGGCCAGGCGCATCACCAGGGCGCCGATGATGCCCCAGAACAGCACTTTGTGCTGATAGAGGCGGGGCACTTTGAAGTAGCTGAAAATCAGCAGGAAGACGAACAGGTTGTCCACGCTGAGCGATTCTTCGATCAGGTAGCCGGTGACAAATTCGATGGTCTTTTCGCCGCGCTGCGACGGATCGGGCCAGAAGAAGAAGATCCCAACGGCGAAGGCCACGGCCAGGCCCACCCAGAAAGCGCTCCAGCCCAGGGCTTCGCGGAACTCGATGACGTGCGACTTGCGGTGGAACACCTTCAGGTCCAGGAAAAGCATGAGGACAACGAAGGCGTTAAAGGCGATCCAGAAGAGGGTTTGGTCGGCCATGAGGCGCTAGGAGCAATTGTAGCGAATCGAGCCGCGAGTCATGATTGACGATTGACGATTGATGATTGACGATTGCGAAAGCGGCAGCCAAGGAATCATCGCCGATGGCAATCAACAATCTGAAATCCTAAATCGTCAATTTTCTTCCCATCCCCGCCGCTGCAGGTCCCAGAAGATGAAGCCTGCGCAGACGGACGCCGCGACCAGCAAGGTGATTCCCAGGGCTGGTTCTCCCAGGATCAGCTTGCCGATGCCAAAGAGCGCACAGTAAATGAGGGTGCAGCCGGCGAGCCAGTCGGCCGCGGACCAGAACAGGTTCTGGCGCACCGGGATGG
>JBOGLL010000342.1:0-2859 GCA_050746065.1 Terriglobales bacterium
CCTCACGGTTGCGAGTGATTCCGTCGAACCACTCCAGACCAGGAAGGCGAGCGATGGTGGCATCAATGCGGCGCGCGATCTCCGCTCCCGGAGCGTCGCCCAGGATGAAGCGCATCATCCAGTCCACTTCCGGATCGGGCTTCACGCCTCCGCCCACCGGCATCCAGAACTGCTTCAGGATGAAAGTGGTGAGCCGCTGCGCGTTGCGCGGCGCTAGTTCCTCGCGCGCCTTGTTGTAGTAGAAGGAAAAGTGCCTGCGCTCATCCTTGGCCAGGCGGAGCATCAGGTTGGCAAGCAGCGGGTTGTGGGTACGCCGCGCTACCACACCGTAGCCCTCGAGCGTGGTCAGTTCCGAGATCGCTCCGTAACTCAAGTACGCTCCGTGGAAGTGTTCGGAGAGCTGGCACACCAGCGACGCTCCCATGTCCTTCAGCCACTCGCGGAACGAGGTGCGCTTCTTCACTTCCACCGCGCGGTTGGGTGAGAACTCGTGGCCCGCGGCCTCGAGGAACTGGCGGATGGTGCGCCCGTGATAGAACTCCTCGTAGGCCCAGCAGTTGAGGAAAGCCGTGGTTTCCGTGTCCTCGATGGCGCAGGTGTTCAGGATGCCGCGCAGATAGACGATGGTGTGCGACTCGATGTCCATCATGTAGGTGAGGCAGCGGACCTCGTCGGTGGTCAGCGGATAGCGCTTCGCCAGGCTGAAGTCCAAGTCGTTCACGTCTACTTTTCTCGAGTTGCGTAAGTAGCTTTCCAGGTTGAAGCCCTGGGGCATGAGCAGAGTCCTTTCCCGGAGGCCGAGCCTCCTTTGGGTCTGGTGGGATTACGGCCGGAAAACCGATTTGGATTGTCCCGGAGCCGAAGGCCTTCAACGCAGAGCCCGCGGAGATCGCAGAGGCGTCTTTAGGTTTTTTGCGAACTCAGTGTTGCTCTGCGTTGCAAAAGCGGAAAGCGACGTTACCTTCGTAATCTAGGCGGGCCTTGAAAAACCAGCTAGTCTGAAAGCTGCAATGGTCCCTGCGGCCCTACTGGTTTCTCGCGATCCCGCGGTGCTGGACCTGATGCAGCACCTGCTGGAAGACGAGGGCATTGCGGCGGAGGTGTCGTCCGACGTCTCCCAGGCCTGCAATCTGCTGGAAACGCGCAAGTTCGACGCCGTCATCGTGGACTGCGACGACATGCTGGCCATCGAGGTCCTGCTGCGTCTGCGGCAGGCTTCCTCCAGCCGGCGGGCCGTGGCTTTCGCCCTGCTGAACGGCGTCACTAGCCGGGAAGCCGCTTCCGCCCTGGGCGCCAACTTTGCCTTGGACAAGCCGCTCTGTCCCAAGGAGACCGCGCGCAGTATGCGCGCCGCCCGCGGGCTGATCGTGCAGGAGCGCCGCCGATACTACCGGCATCCCGTTGACCTATCCGCTTCCCTCACTCTGCCCGGAGGTACGCGCCTTTACGTCCGCACCACAAACCTCAGCCAAGACGGCGTAGGAGTCGAGTTGAAGACCACGGTCCAGCCCGGCACGCGGCTGGAGATCACCTTTGAGTTGCCGGAAAACAACACCGACATCGAGGCCCGCGGCGAAGTGGCCTGGTGCCGGGGCAGTAACGCCGGCATCCGCTTCCAGGAGATCCTGCCCACGTCGCGTCCCCGCTTTCGTCGCTGGATGGATGCGAACACGCCCGACGGCAACGAACCCCGGCCGGGCGTTTTCGTCAAGGCCACGCGTCACAGCGCGTGAGACTCTCTCACCCGGCACTTGCAGCGCCGTAGGCGCAACAGATAGTAGCCCAGCGCTTCAGCGCTGGATCTGCTTCCCCTCATTTGTCATCCCGATCTGACCTGTGCCCTGTGCCGGGCCAGCGCCGTAGGCGCGACGGATAGTAGCCCAGCGCTTCAGCGCTGGGTCTGCTTCCCACCATTTGTCATCCCCATCCTCAAGCTATCCCCACCATTTGTCATCCCGAGCGGAGCGCGACTGAGCCGGGAGCATCGCGACCGGCGAAGGAGCGCGCAGTCGAGGGATCTTGGTTTTCGCGGTTACAATGTCCAGCCATGCCGAGCACGACGCCATTTCGGGAATTGAATAAAGATTGGCCTCCCGAACGCCATGCCCGCGTCGCGGCCATCGTCAAACGCCTAAAGGCGCAAATGGAGGCGGAAAAACCCAAGCCCGCCCGGAAGCGCAAAACCAAGAACAAACCCAAGCCCTAGCTCTGCACACAGTTCTCCCTGTGGTACATTGCCGCCTAGATGGCCGACAACAAGCTTTACTACGGCGACAACCTCGACGTCCTCCGCCGCTACGGCAAAGACGAATCGGTAGACCTCATCTACCTCGACCCGCCCTTCAATAGCCGCCAGGATTACAACGTCCTCTTCGCCGAAAAAGACGGTACCCGCTCCGCTTCCCAGATCATGGCCTTCGAGGACACCTGGGAGTGGAACATCGACGCCGAGCGCAGTTATCAGGAAGTAGTCGAAGCCGGAGGCCGCGTCGCCGACGCCATGCGCGCCTTTCGCACGTTCCTCGGCAACAGCGACATGATGGCCTACCTTGCCATGATGGCGCCGCGGCTCGTGGAGCTAAGGCGTGTGCTCAAAGAGACTGGCTCCATCTATCTGCACTGCGACCCGACGGCCAATCACTACCTCAAGATGCTCATGGATGCAGTGTTCGGTGTGACGAACTTTCGCAGTGAAATCACTTGGAAGCGCACCACGGCTCACAGCGACGCCAGACAGGGCCGCAAGGGGTTTGGCAATGTCAAAGATGTTCTGCTCTTCTATTCAAAGAGTGAGGACTTCGCCTTCACGACCATACACGGCTCTTACGATGAGCATTACCTGAAGAAATACCACTACGT
>JBOGLL010000343.1:0-4851 GCA_050746065.1 Terriglobales bacterium
GTGCACGCCGGGCAGTTCTTGGATGGCGGCGCCGGGGGCTCGGGTTCCGGCTTCAGCAGGGCTTTCGTTGCGACAAACACCACAAGGGCGATAATGATGAAGTCCACCACCGCACCCAGGAAATCGCCTACCAGGAACTTGGCGCCGCTGGCCTCGTAGGTGATTTGCCGCCACTCGCCGCTCGGCGTGATCATTCCCACGAAGGGCATAATGAAATCGCTCACCAGCGCGGTGATCACCTTGCCCACCGCTGCTCCCAGGATGAACCCGATGGCCAGCGCCATCACGTTGTTCTTCAGAAGGAACTGCCGGAACTCACTCACCATACGCACCTCCCGACCGCAAGGATCAATCGCGCCGCGGATTCTCGCACATCGCGGCGGCCTGTAGAATAGGACCAGTGCAGAAGCGATGGGAGAATCCGCTGCCCGAATCTCGGCCGCCCGCCGGCGGGACCGTGCCTGCATCCCTCCGCTTGGGCGGCGTAGAGATCCGACCTGCCACTGTTCTCGCGCCCATGGCCGGAGTAACGGACACCGTTTTCCGCCGCTTCATCCGCAACCTTACAGGCTGCGGCCTGATCATGACCGAGTTCACCTCGGCCGACGGCGTCCTGCGCGCCAAGGACAAGAAGGCCCGCCGCTATCTGCACTTCTACGAGGATGAGCACCCCATTTCGGCACAGCTTTTCGGCAGCGACCCGCAGGTGCTGGCCGACGCGTCCCGCATGGTCGAAGACCTGGGTTTCGACCTGGTGGACCTCAACCTGGGCTGCCCGGCAAAGAAGGTCGTGAAATGCAACGGAGGTTCGGGCCTGCTGCGCGACTTGCCGCTGATTCGCACCATCTTCGAGCGCGTCCGCGCAGCCGTGAAGATTCCCTTTACTGTGAAGTTCCGTGCCGGCTGGGACGACCGCGAGATTGTCTGCGTCGATCTGGCGCGCCTGGCCGAGGACTGCGGCTTGAACGGCGTGGCACTGCACGCCCGCACCCGCGAGCAGGGCTACAGCGGCACGGCGCGCTGGGAGTGGATTGCTGCGCTGAAGGACGCGGTGCGCATTCCGGTGATCGGCAACGGCGACATCCGCTCGCCCGAGGATGCCGCGGCCATGGTTGCGCAGACGGGCTGCGACGCAGTGATGATCGGTCGCACGGCGGCCTCGAATCCGTGGATCTTCCGCCAGATCGCCGAGTACGGCTCGACCGGTTCCTACTCGCAGCCCGCCGACGCCGACCGCTACACCATGATCCGCACCTACTTCCGCATGCTGATCGAGGAGCAGATGCCCGGCGCTGAAGGCAAGATGAAGCAGTTCACTTCCTGGTTCACGCATGGCGTTGCGGGCGGGTCGGGATTGCGCAAGGCCGTGTACGAGGCGCACACCGCGCAGGAGATCCTGGAGCGGGTGGAAGCCTTCTTTGAGGACGTTCTGCTTCCGCCATGCAGCATTCCGAGCGAGAGCTGCGGAGCCCGCGAGGCGGGCCAGGGAACACGAGTCGAGGAATCTCTACCCCAGGAGACGTGCAGGATGTAGGGCTACCTCGGTCCGCCTCGGAATCGCAGGCACGAGCACATCGCAATGATTTCCCTCAGTCTCGACAACAAAGTCGCGGTCATCACCGGAGGCTCGCGCGGCATCGGCGCGGCCAGCGTACGCATGTTCTGCGCCGCCGGCGGCCGTGTGCTGTTCAGCTACGTGCAGGCGAAGACAGCATCCGAGAAGTTGGTGCGTGAATGCGGCGCCGAACGGTGCGCTGCCTCGCAGGCCGACCTTTCCGGTACGGCCTCAGGCGAACCGCTGGTTCGCGCTGCCGTCGATCGCTTCGGGCGTCTGGACATCCTGGTCGCCAATCACGGCGTCTGGCCGGCCGAAGATGTCTCCATCGACCGCATGTCGGCCGAGCAGTGGCGCAGCACGCTGGCTACGAATCTGGACAGTGTGTTCTCCCTGGTCAAGCATGCGGTTGCGCAGATGAAGAAGCAGGGAAGCGGCGGACACATTGTGCTGGTCAGCTCCACTGCCGGACAGCGCGGGGAAGCCTTCCACGCCGACTACGCTGCTACCAAGGGCGCCATCATCAGTTTGGTGAAAGGCCTCTCCACCGAACTGGTCTCCAGCGGCATCTATGTAAACTGTGTTGCCCCCGGATGGGTGGCCACGGATATGTCCGCCTCCACGCTCGCCGATCCCGTCGCCCGTGCCAAAGTTCTGGCCACGATTCCCATGGGCCGCGTGGCCACGCCCGAAGAGATCGCCGGGCCGATTCTGTTCCTGTGCACGCCGCATGCCGGCTTTATCACCGGCGAAGTGATGAACGTGAACGGTGGCGCGGTACTGGCGGGATGATGCGTGTATCTGCATTCCGAGCGAGGGCGACCGACTCCGCGCAGCGGAGCAGGGAGCGCGAGTCGAGGAATCCCTATTCCAGGAATCACTCTGGCGTACAAGCCGCCACGCTTTCAGTCTTGCTCCTGCTTTCTTGTGCGCTGTTCGCCCAGCAACCCAAGGCCGTTCCCAGCCCGGAAGTCACCGCCAACGCCAAGAAGGCCCGCAACGTCCTGGAGCAGGCTCTCCAGGCCCTAGGCGGGAGGGCCTACCTGGAAGTTCGCGACCTGCACCAAGAGGGCCGCGCCAACGGCTTCTATCGCGGCGCTCCCGGTATGAGCCTTCCCTACCATCGCTTCTGGAAGACCCCCGACAAAGCACGCTTCGAGTTCTTCAAGAAGCGCGAATGGATCGTCATCATCAACGGGAACCAGGGCTACGACACCACCTATCGCGGCACCCGCAAGGTGGACGATGACTATCTGGCCGAGCACATCCGGCGCCGCGACCACTCCCTCGACACCTTCATGCGGGAATGGCTCGACAAGCCCGACCTCATCCTCAGCTATGACGGCCTTACACTCTCCGACCGCAAGCAGGTAGAGAAGGTGTCGCTCACCCGCCCCGGCTTCCACACCGTGACCGTTTACGTAGACACGGTGTCCCGCCTACCGTTGCGTACGCTCTACACGTTCCGCGACCCAGCCACGCGCGAAATGGTTGAGGAGGGCCAGACCTTCGACAACTATCGGGTCGTGCAAGGCATCAACACGCCGCACAATGTTGTGCTCACACGCGATGGTGAAATGCGGAACCAGTACTTTGTTCGTTCTGTGGAATACAACACCAGTGTCCCCGACTCCAAGTTCCAGGCCACCGTCACCTACGACCCCAAGCTGCACTAAAGGACGCTCGCAGCAGCTCGCTTCCCGGTGTATCCTTAGCGTCACCAACTGTGGCGTTTTTACCACATACAACTTTTACCTCTCCGACGTAATCTATTGTCAGTACGCAGGATTCCCGCCCATCCATCTTGATTTACGAGCAGACACTTCGGCAGTCAGTCAGTTGTAAGGGGGTAGGTCTCCACAGCGGCGCGCCGGTTGAGTTGCGCATTCTTCCCGCGGAGGCCGGCACCGGCATCGTTTTTCGCCGCGTGGACCTCGACGGTTTTGAAGTCGAGGCCACGGGCCGCAACGTGGCCCGGGTGAGCTATGCCACCAGCCTGATGAAAAAGGGCGTCCTCATCTCCACCACCGAGCACCTGCTCTCCGCCATCATCGGCGTGGGCGTAGACAACGCCCTCGTGGAGCTCGACAACCTCGAGCTTCCCATCCTCGACGGCAGTGCGCAGCCTTTCGTCGAGATGGTGCGCCAGGCCGGGTTGCGCCGCCAGCGCCGCAAACGCACGTATCTGCGCATGAAGAGGGAAGTGGAGCTGCGCGATGGCGACAAGTTCATTGGTGTGTATCCCGCCACCGGATATTCGGTTTCCTACCGCATCAACTTTGCTCATCCGCTGATCGGCCGCGAAGCGTTTGAAGTGGAGCTTTGCCCGGAAGGCTGCCATGAAGCGCTGAGCGCGGAAACCGGTACCAACCCCTACTGCCGTGAGATCGCTCCCGCGCGCACCTTTGGATTCCTGCACGAAGCCGAGGCCATGCGCAACATGGGACTGATCCGCGGCGCTTCCGCCGACAGCGTGATCGTGCTCACGCGGGACGGCATTCAGAACCCGCCGCTGCGCTTCACCGATGAGTTTGTCCGCCACAAAGTCCTCGACCTCATCGGTGACCTGGCGCTGGTGGGCAAGCGCATCATCGGCCGCGTGGTGGCCGACCGCGCCGGACACGCCATGCACACTGCCCTCGTGTCCCGCTTGCTAAAAGACCGCTCGCTTTGTGAGGAAGTCACCGGAGATGAACTCGCCGCAGGCGAGAGCACAGCCGTTCCCACACCCGCGCACGCCTCCCGGCACGCCTGACGTGCCGCTCCCATCGGGAGACGTTGCACAAAGTCCATCTCCCGATTCTTTCTCCGCCTTCGAGATTTCCGGCCTTCCTCTGTGCGCCTCAGTGTCCTCTGTGGTTAGATATCTGTGTGGACCTCGAAGGCAAGCGCGCCGCACTCGATGCCCGCCTGCGCGAACTCGGTAAACTCCTCGTCGCCTATTCCGGCGGCGTGGACTCCGCCTTCCTTGCTTACACTGCGCATCAGGCGCAGGGCGAGCGCATGCTGGCCGTCATCGCCGACTCGCCGAGTCTCGCCCGCGCTCAACTTGTCGATGCCATCGCCTTCGCTGAAGAACAGCGCATTCCGCTCGAAGTCATCGCCACCCAGGAAATGGAGCGTCCTGAATATGCACGCAACGATGCCGCCCGCTGCTTCCACTGCAAAGACGAATTGTTCACAGTAATGGAGGGCCTGCGCGTCGAGCGCGGCTTCGATGCCGTCGCCTACGGCGTGAACCTCGACGACCTGTCTGACTTTCGTCCCGGACAGCAAGCCGCCCGGCAGCACGGCGT
>JBOGLL010000344.1:0-6078 GCA_050746065.1 Terriglobales bacterium
GATGACAATCCATGGGCTTGCAGCTTCCGCCGCTCAGTCGTCGGCGCCGACGGCGGCTTCCTGGTCCTTGTACTGGAGCTGATAGAGCTTCCAGTATACGCCGCGTTGCGTGAGGAGTTGCTGGTGCGAACCGATCTCGCGCACGCGTCCTTTGTGCATCACGATGATCTTGTCCGCGCTCTGCACGGTGGAAAGCCGGTGCGCCACGATGACCGAGGTCCGGCCCTCTACCATCTTGTTCAGCGCGCTCCGGACACGGAGTTCGGTCTCGGTGTCGACGCTGGACGTGGCTTCGTCGAGCACCAGGATGCCGGGATTGTGCGCCAGCGCCCGCGCGAACGAGATGAGCTGCTTCTGCCCGGTGGAAAGCGTGCTGCCGCGCTCCTGCATCTTTTCCTTGAAGCCGTCGGGAAGAGTGCGGATGAAGTCGGCGATGTTGACGTCTTCGGCGGCGCGCTCCACGGCTTCGTCCTCGATCCAGTCCGTCCCCAGGCGGATGTTCTCCTCCACCGTGCCCGTAAACAGGAAGGGGTCCTGCAACACCACGCCGAAGCGGCGGCGCAAGTCGCCAAGGTCCAGCTCGCGGAGGTCCACGCCATCCAGCCGGATCGAGCCCTGCTGGATGTCGTAAAAGCGCATGAGTAGCGAAATGATGGTGGTCTTGCCGGCGCCGGTGTGGCCTACAAGAGCCACGGTTTCACCCGGCTCGATGGTGAACGACACATCCCGCAACACCCAGTCCGGTCCGCCGGAGGTGGAATCCGTCGCAAGCTGGGACGCGCCGTTGCCCTTGGCGCCGTCATTTCCAGCGGGAACGGTGCGGTAGGCGAACCAGACATGGTCGAACTCGATGTGCCCCGGGCCCTCGGGCTTCTTCGGAGCCGGCGGCGAGACCACTTCCGGCTGGGTGTCCAGCAGCTTGAAGATGCGCTCACTGGAAGCCATGGCCGATTGCAGGATGTTGTACTTTTCGCTCAGGTCCTGGATGGGCCGGAAAAAGCGCTGCGCATACTGCATGAAGGCCACCAGGACGCCGAGCGTGACCGTTTCGCGCAATACCGCGCCGCCGCCGAACCAGATCACCGCGGCGATGGCTACCGCCGACAGGACTTCCACCACCGGATAGTAGATGGCGTGGGCCATGATGGCGTCCTTGAACGCATCCATGTGGGTGGCGTTGATTTTCTCGAACTTGTCGTAGGAGCGCTTCTCGCGATTAAAAAGCTGCAGCACAACGATGCCGGACACGTGTTCCTGCAGGTACGCGTTGATGCGGGCAATGGCGGTGCGGATGCGCCGGTAGGAGTCGCGCACTTTGGCGCGGAAGATCATGGTGGCGTAGAAGATCAACGGCAGCACGGCAAAGGTGATCAGCGCCAGCCACCACTCCATGCGCAGCATGATGATCACGATGCCCGCCAGCACAAACACGTCCTCGACGATGGACACCACGCCCGCGGTGAACATCTCGTTCAGCGCATCCACGTCCGAAGTGACGCGCGTTACCAGGCGGCCTACGGGGTTCTTGTCGAAAAAGCCAACGTGCATGCGCTGCAAGTGACGGAAAATCTGGCTGCGCAGGTCGAACATCACCTTCTGCCCGGTCCACTGCATCAGGTAGGTCTGCACGAACTCCACGAAAAAGCTGAACACCAGCGCCCCCACGTAGAGCGCCGCGATCTGCGCGATGCCCGTCATGGCATCGGGGCTGAGCCAGGAGTCGAGTGGTGAAGTTGTAGGAGCTCCCGTGCGCGGCGCCAGGTATTTGTCCACCGCGACCTTGGTGAGGTAGGGGCCGATGACGTCCGCACCCGCCTTCAGGACGATCGCGCCCAACGCAATCCCCACCTGCAGCTTGTAGGGGCGTAAGTACGTGAGCAGCCGCTTCATCAGACGGCTGTCATAGGCCTTGCCCAGGACTTCTTCTTCGTGGTGACTGTCAGCCATGCGGAAGTACGGAAACTATTGTATAGACGTTGGGGCGGGGAAGAAGGGTGCACAAATGCCGGCCTACTGCTCAAGGGGCGGGGGGAGTGGCTCCAACTGCAGATCCGGCATTGGGAAGTGGCGCGTATTGTCGGTTAGCAGGACTAGGCGGTTGGCCAAGGCGACAGCTGCTATGGTGGCGTCCGTCAGCGGGAGAGTGATGCCTTGTCGCGCCCACGAGTTCTTGAGAAGCCCGGCTTGACGGGCGATTTCCCAGCTGACCTCGAAGTATTCGAGGCTGCGCAAGAAGCCTTCTGTCCGGGCTTCTTCATGCGGAAACATCCCCGCGAACACTTCAGTGACGTTGACGGAGCAACAAGCCGTTAGATGTCCTTGCCGTAGCTTGGCTTCGATGAACGCCCGCCGCCCCCGCTTGTTGTTGAGGACATCCACAATCACGCTGGTGTCGAGAAGGTACGTGGCCACGCCTCAGCCGCCTCGCCGACGCCGAGAGGCTTCTTCGTCCTCCTGGCGCATTTTTTCGACCCAGGAGGCAGCCCCCTCCGCCAGCTCCGGGTGATCCTCATCCTTCCATGCCCCACAGGCGCTTTCCAACGCCCGAAGCTGCTGGAGCCGGCGGACTTCGCGACGGGCAGCTTCTGTCAGAAAGGAACTGCGTCCCCGCTTGCCGACCAGTTCATCAATCTCTGCCGCCAAAGCCGCTGGAATTACGATATGGGTCCGTTTCTTAGGCACACACTATATCCCATATAGTGTTTAACATACTATGGGCCTTACGTACAAGCCGGCTGCAACCGCCGCAGCACCAGCGCCGAATTCTTGGATCCGAACGCGATGCAGTTGCACAGGGCGTGCTCGATGTGCGCGCGGCGGCCAGCTTCAGGAACGTAGTCGAGGTCGCAGTCGGGATCGGGCTGGTCGAGGTTGATGGTCGGCGGAATCTGGCTGTGTCGCATGGCAACCAGCGTTGCCGCCACGCCCGCCGCGCCGCAGGCGCCCTGCGGGTGGCCGATCTGCGACTTCAACGCGGACATGGGAGTGCGTGCCGCGTGCCCGTCCAACGCCAGCTTGAGAGCGCGGGTTTCGATGCGGTCATTGAGCTCGGTCGAGGTGCCGTGCAGGTTCACGTACTGCACATCCGCCGGGCTGATGCCGGCCTCGTGCATGGCGAGCCGCATCGCACGAGCAGGCTCTTCGCCGCACTCGGCCAGGCGGACGCGGTGGAACGCTTCGCAGGTAGAGCCGTAGCCCGCGATCTCGGCGTAGATGCGCGCGCCGCGGGCGCGGGCGTGCTCGTAGTCTTCGAGCACGAACATCCAGGCGCCTTCGGCGATCACGAATCCGTCACGGTCGCGGGAGAACGGACGTGAGCCGCGCTCAGGTGCGTGGTTCCACGACGTGGTCAGGATCCGCATCAGGGTGAAGCCCTTCAGGATGCCGAACGCGAGAGGCGCGTCGGCGCCGCCGGCCAGCACCATGGGGAGCACTCCGGCCTGGATCTGGCGCATTGCGTAGCCCAGCGCGTCGGTGGACGAAGTGCAGCCGCTGGTCACCACATGGCTCAGGCCGCGCAGCCCGAAGCGCATGCTGATTTCGCTGGAGAGCGTCCCCATCGTCCCGCTGGGGATGCTGAACACGCTGACCTGTTTGATCTTGCCCTGGAGCCAGAGGATGTACTGCGCTTCCGAGAAGTCCTGCGCCCCGCCGCCCGTGCCCAGAATCACGCCGATGCTGCGCTGCTCCTCGAGCGACATGTGCGCAGGATCGAGGCCGGCGTCGGCCAGCGCCTCGGTCGAAGCCGCAACCGCCAGTGGCACTACGCGCGAAACATGCTTGCGCTCGCGTTTGTCCACCCACGCCAGTTCGTCGAAGTTGCGCACTTCGCCGGCGATCTGCACCGGAAGCTCAGCCGGGTCGAAGCGCGTGATGCGCCCAACCCCGCTCTTGCCGGCGAGCACCGCTTCACAGAACGCGGTTCGGCCGATGCCATTCGGGCTGACTACGCCCATCCCGGTGATGACCGCGCGTCGAAGCATAAGGGGGCGATTCTATATCGGATGCGGTTGCAGGGTGCGGCGGTACGGCGTGGGGTAGAATCTATTGAATCATTGAATCATTGAGTCATTGAATCAATGAATCATTAAGGCGGATCCGGTGAGAGGTCAGTCCTTTCTCTGAGCGGAGTCGCTTGAGCAATGATTCAATGATTCAATCACTCAATCATTCAATGGCTCTCGGCCTCTACATTTCCGTTCCTTTCTGCCGCACCAAGTGCAGCTACTGCAACTTTGCGTCCGACGTCTTTTCGAAACAGAAGTTCGATGCCTACGTGGAGCGTGTCGCGTTTGATATGGCGCGGGCTGTGGAAATCGCAGCCCAGGCGGACGCCCACCTGGAGCGGCGTGCGGATACGGTATATCTCGGCGGCGGAACGCCGACGGTGCTATCACCCGAGCAGTTCACGGCGCTCTTCGCGGCGGCACGCCGGAGTTTCGAGATCGACCCCGCCGCCGAGATCACCGTGGAGTGCGCGCCCGGCACGCTCACACCCGCCATGCTCGATGCGCTGCTAGCGGCTGGGGTGAACCGTGTGTCGCTGGGCGTGCAGTCGCTTGTGGATGCCGAGGCGTCGGCCGTAGGACGGCTGCACACTCGCGCCATCGTGCTGGACGACATCGCGCGCTTGCGCGCCGCAGGCATCAGCAACCTGAACGTGGACCTGATCGCCGGACTCCCGCACCAGACCGACGCGAGCTGGCAGGAGTCGCTGGCCATCGCGGTCGAGACTGGCGTTCCGCACCTCAGCGTCTACATGCTGGAAGTGGACGAGGACTCCCGCCTCGGGCGCGAATTGCTGGCCGGCGGCAAGCGCTACCACGCGCACTTCGTCCCGGATGAGGACACCGTGGCTCGCCTCTACACCACCGCCTGCGAAACCCTCGATGCCGCCGGTGTGCGTCAGTACGAAATCTCGAACTATGCCCGTGCGAATTTCGAGTCGCGCCACAACCTGAAGTACTGGACGCGCGAGCCCTATTTCGGCTTGGGCGTGGATGCGCACTCCATGCTGCCGCCGGCCGAGGGCGAAATGAAAGAAGCCGGCGTGGACGCGCTGCGCTTCGGAACGCCCTGGGAGCTTGCCGAGTTCATGACCTGGGACGGGGAGACGGCGTGCGAGATCATCTCCCCGACATCAGCGCTGGAAGAGACCTTCTTCCTGGGGCTGCGGCTCAATCGCGGCATAGGCCTGGCAGAGGTGGCTGCGAAGTTCGGTGAGCAGGAGGTCAAGGAGCTCGACGGCATCATCTTCGATCTGCTGAAGGACGAGCTGTGCCGCCTGGAGCGCGGCCGGCTGCTGCTGACGCCCAGAGGGCGCCTGCTCTCCAATGAAGTGTTCGAGCGTTTCGTTTCCATCGGCACCCTCGATGACTTGCCCGATATCCTCGGGCTCGACCCCGACGACCCGAGACTCGCCCAGATCGCTGCTTCCCTGAAAATCCAGTAAAGAGCCAAGGAGGGGTGAAAAGCAGCGCCCGGAGCGCTCCCTGCGGTAAATTAGTGTGTTGGCATGAAGACGAGGACAGAACCCGTACCAGCGGCGCCCGAGGAAGCCATCCGCACAGCCCTCGTGGACCTGCGTTCCGACACGGTGACCAAACCCACGCCGGAGATGCGTCGGGCCATGGCCGAAGCCGAGGTGGGAGACGATGTCTACGGCGAGGACCCCACCATCAACCGCCTGGAGCATCGCGCCGCGGAAATCTTCGGGCGCGAGGCCGCCATCTTCGTTCCCTCGGGCACGATGGGCAACCAGATCGCCATCAAGGCACACACCCGGCCCGGCCAGGAAGTGATCTGCGAAGAGCGCGCCCATATCCTCGACTGGGAAATGGCCATGATGGCGCATTTCTCCGGATGCCTGGCGCGCCCGGTGCACGGCGAGGACGGCATCCTGCGCTGGGACGACGTGAAAAAGAAAGTCGCGCCGCGCATTTACTACCGCGCGCCCACTGCCCTGGTCGCCCTCGAAAACACGCACAACATGGCGGGCGGCACGGTGTATCCGCCGGCCCTGGCCGACGAAATCTGCGACCGCGCGCACGAGTTGGGATTGCCCGTGCATCTCGACGG
>JBOGLL010000345.1:0-9306 GCA_050746065.1 Terriglobales bacterium
GTGCACCAACGGCATGTTCATCCGCAAGCGCATTAGGGAGTTCAAGCCCTCGAGCCGCTTCTTCTTCAACGTGCACCTCGATGGCATGCGCCGCTCTCACGATCTGGCGGTGGAGCGAGACGGCGTATTTGACGCCGCTATCGACGGCATCCGCTGCGCCAAAGAGCACGGTTTCCAGGTCTGCACCAACACCACCGTTTTCATGGAAACCGACATGAACGAAATCGAAGCCATGTTCGAGTATCTGGAGGCCTTGGGTGTGGACGGCCACATGATCTCGCCCGGTTATTCCTACAGCGCCGTGCAGACCAAAGACATTTTCCTTGACCGCGCTCGCATTCGCGACAAGTTCCGCGAGATCAAGCGCTTGGCCCGCCGATTCCCCCTTAACACCTCGCCGGTCTATGCCGAGTTTCTGGCTGGCGACCGCGAGCTGATGTGCACTGCCTGGGGCAACCCTACGTACAACACCAAGGGTTGGAAGGGCCCGTGCTACCTGATGACGGATGCCCACCACGACAGCTTCCGCGATTTGATTCAGAAGACGTCGTGGGAGAAGTATGGTTACGGCCGCGATCCCCGCTGCGAGAACTGTCTGGTGCATTGCGGCTACGAAGCCAGCGCAGCCACCGGCAAGAACGCTCGCTTGGGCGACACCTGGAAGATGATGTCGTGGTCGCTGTTCGGATGAGCGGCGTAGCGCAGCCTCTGGGGGCTGCGTGGACTGGTCCGTGAAGGTTTTCGTAACAGGCGCGACGGGTTTTGTCGGCAGCCACGTCGCCCGCGCGCTTGCTGCCCAGGGTGCCGACCTGCGACTTCTGGTCAGGTCCGGCAGCCGTACCGACAACATCGAAGCCCTGAAGGTAGACGTCGTTTCCGGCGACCTGCGGGCGCCTGAATCGCTCATGTCGGCCATGGAGGGCTGCGAGCGAGTCTTTCACGTAGCCGCCGACTACCGCCTCTGGACGCGGCACCCCCAGGAGATGTACCGGGTCAATGTCGAGGGGACACGCGGACTCTTGTCGGCAGCCCGCCAGGCTGGAGTGAGGCGGGTGATCTACACCTCGAGCGTGGCGACCATGGGTTTTCGTGATGACGGGCAGCCGGTAGACGAGGACGCTCCCGTCGCGCTGGCGGACATGGTCGGCCACTACAAGCGGTCCAAGTTTCTTGCCGAGCAAATTGCGGTGGAGGCAGCCCGCAGTGGACAGGACGTGGTCGTGGTGAACCCCACGACGCCTGTGGGTGAGCAGGACATCCGGCCGACGCCGACAGGCAGGATCATCGTGGATTTCCTGCAGCGCAGGTTTCCGGCATACGTGGACACTGGTCTGAACCTGGTGGATGTTGCCGAAGTAGCGCGCGGCCACCTTATCGCCGCGGAGAAGGCGCGGCCGGGACAGCGCTATATCCTCGGCGGCGAGAATCTGACCCTTAAGCAACTCCTGGACAAGCTGGCCGCCATTACCGGGCTGCCGTCGCCGACGGTGCGTGTTCCCCAGGCAGTGGCCCTGGCGTTTGCCGTACTGGACACGGCCTGGACCGGCCTCATTCTGGGCCGCGAACCGCGGGCTTCCGTGGATGCGGTGCGCATGAGTCACAAGAAAATGTTTGTATCTTCCGCTCGGGCGGAACGGGAACTGGGCTGGAAGATTGTCCTGGTGGAGGGTGCGCTTGGCAGGGCGGTGGAGTGGTATCGGGCTCACGGATATGCCGCCGCCTAGGGTTGCCATCGTCGCAGCGATGGAGCGGGAAGTAGGCCCGTTGTTCAAGAATTGGCGGCGTCGGGAGGCCCCCGAAGCACTGAACGGCGCGGCCTGCCACTTGTCGATCTTTGAGGGCAAAGTGGGATTCCTCGTGGTTGGTGGCATCGGGGCCGCGGCCGCGGGCAGAGCCGCCCGGCTGGCCCTGGAGCTTGCCTCTGCGGAAGTGCTGGTCTCCGCTGGTTCCGCCGGGGCCCTGAAACCTGAGCTGAAGGTGGGCGACATCGTCCGGCCCGCCACCGTGATAGACGCAGCCACAGGTGCACGCTTTGTGTCCCAGGGAGGTAAGGGGACCCTGGTTACGTCAGGAGCGATTCTGGGGCCTCAGGAGAAGAAAGAAGCGGCCTCTCGCTTTGCCGCCGATGCGGTAGACATGGAAGCAGCGGCAGTAGCGGCCGTCGCTCAGGAGAGGGGAGTCGGGTTCCTCGCCATCAAGGCGATCTCGGACGAACTGGATTTCGTTCTTCCACCGATAAACCAGTTCGTCGACAGCGACGGCCAGTTTCAAACCGGACGGTTCGTGCGGTACCTGGCACTGAGACCCAGATGGTGGGCGCCAGTCAAGCGTATGGCGGCCGACTCGAAACGTGCAGCCGCCAATCTTTGTGCAGCACTTGAAGGCTTGGAACTCGACGTTAAGAGTGTCAAATAAGTAATTGACGAAACAGGACTTGTGACGCGCCCAGGTGGAGAATAGGTTAGCGAATGAAAGCGGCAGTCCAAGCCGACAGCCAACCCGCGGTTGGGCGTATTCCGGCCATCATGCAGGCGGCGGTGTATCGTGGCAAGGGAGAGGTTCGCGTGGAGGATGTCCCGGTTCCGGCCATCGGCCCGGGCGAACTGCTGGTTCGCGTCCACACCTGCGGAATCTGCGGCACTGACCTGAAGAAAATAGCCACCGGTTCTCACTCTGCGCCTCGCATTTTCGGGCACGAAACATCGGGCGTCGTGGCAGCCTTAGGTGCAGGCGTTGACGGTTTCCGTGTGGGCGACCGGGTCATGGCCTTCCACCACATCCCTTGCGGCGCGTGCTACTACTGTCGCCACAAAGTATTCGCCCAGTGTCCGGTGTACAAGCGGGTGGGCACAACTGCTGGTTTCGAGCCCTCGGGTGGCGGGTTCTCCCAGTACGTGCGGGTAATGGAATGGATCGTGCGCCGGGGCGTAGTGCGCATCCCCGACGATGTGTCGTTCGAGCAGGCGTCGTTCGTCGAACCGGTGAACACCTGCATGAAGGGCATTGAGACCCTGCGGGTCCAGCCCGGCGAAACCCTGTTGGTGATGGGGCAGGGGCCCATAGGAATTATCCTGGCAGTACTGGCCAAAAAGGCCGGCGCCCGTGTTATCACTTCCGATTTGTATCCGCAAAGGCTTAGAATAGTAGGCGCCTTTGGCCTCGTGGAGACCCTGGACGCGTCCCAGATCGATCCAGTCGCTGCGGTTCGGGAACGTACCGAGGGGCGAGGGGCGGACGCCGTGATTCTTGCGGCCGCCGGAAACACGTTGATTCAGCGCGCCCTTGATGCGGCGCGCCCTGGGGGGCGCGTACTGCTATTTGCCCAGACGGTGCGCGGCGAGGCGGCCTTCGACCCCGCTTCGATTTGTGTGGACGAGAAGACTTTGCTCGGCTCCTACAGTGCCTCAGTGGATCTGCAGGAGGAGTCGGTACGTTTTGTGCTCGGACGGGAGGCAGACCTGGAACGGCTGATTTCACACTGTTTTACCCTCTCGGAGGCCGTGGCCGCGCTCGAACTGGCTGGGCATCCGCAGCCGGATTCCATGAAGATCGTGATTCAGCCCGGGGCAGCACCCACGGGAAGCGGGCAGCCGAAGGAAGGAATACGACTTTGAGCAAGACAATGACAGCCGCCGTGCTCTACGGCAAGGAAGACGTCAAGATCGAGGAAGTCCCCATTCCCCGGGTGGGGGATGGAGAACTACTTATCAAGGTGCAGGTGGCGCTCACCTGCGGTACCGACCTGAAGGTCTACCAGCGCGGGTATCATGCGCGCATGATCGTCCCTCCCGCTCTCTTCGGACACGAACTGGCTGGCGTGGTGGAAGAAGTTGGTCCGGGAGTGAAGAACTTCTCCAGGGGCATGCACGTGGTCGCACTCAATTCGGCGCCCTGTCAGATGTGCTTCTACTGCTCCAAACATCAGGAAAACCTCTGCGAGAACCTACTCTTCAACAACGGAGCGTACGCCGAGTACATCAAGATCCCCCGGCGCATCGTGGATAGCAACACGCTGGCCGTGCCCGGCAACGTCAGCTTCACGGAAGCCGCCATGGTCGAGCCCTTGGCATGCGTGCTGCGCGGTCTGCACGAGACCAACGTGGAAATCGGCGACACGGTGGCCGTGATCGGTGGCGGGCCCATCGGCCTGATGTTCGTGCAGGTGGCCAAACTCACAGGCTGCAACGTGATTGCGGTAGTGAAGCGCGACTCTCAAGTGGCCGCGGCCAAGCGCTTTGGCGCTGACGACGTCGTGCAGGTGACCGCGGTAGTCGACGCCGTGGAAGCAGTACGAGCGCTCTCTCCCGAACGCCGCGGCGCGGACGTGGTCATTGAAGCCGTAGGCCGCCCCCAGGCATGGGAATGGGCCGTCGACATGGTGCGCAAGGGCGGTACCGTGAATTTCTTCGGCGGCTGCGCCTCTGGGACCAAGGTGAATCTAGACACCAATCGTCTGCACTATTCGGAGATCACGCTCAAGGCCACGTTCCACCACACGCCGGAAACCGTACGTAGGGCCTTTGCTCTGATCGTGGAAAAAAAGATTCGCAGCACCGACTACGTCACCGGCGAAGCCCCGCTTTCCCGGCTGCAGCAGGTCTTGCGCCACATGCTGAACCGCAACGGCGACATCAAGACCGCCATCATCCCCGGCCACTAGGAGGCGGTGGAGCAAGCGGTGCCGGCCCCCGCCGGCGGATGAACCGAGTGCCTAATGTCTGTCGGCTCCAGTTCGCAGCGCGTGGCTGAGGCTGTTCCCCAAGCCTCCGCTTCGCTGCCCGGATGGCGGAAGCTGCCTCCCTCGTATGCCATCCCTGACCGCCCACCCACCTTGGACGAAGCCCGGGCGTATTGCCAGCACCTGGCCCGCAGCCACTACGAGAATTTCTCCGTTGCCACCTGGTTCCTCCCACGCCGCCTCAGGCCGCACTTTTACAGCGTTTATGCCTACTGCCGTATCTCGGACGATCTGGGGGACGAGGTTGGCGATCCCAGGGAGTCGCTCGACCTTCTCGATGCTTGGGAGGCGGAACTCGACGCCTGCTACGGCGGCTCTCCCCGGCACCCGGTGTTCGTAGCATTGGCAGAGACCGTCCGCGCCTGCGATATCCCGCGTCAGCCCTTCGCCGATCTGCTCAAGGCTTTCCGCCAGGACCAGACCGTCCAGCGCTATGCCACCTTCGACGATCTGCTGGGTTATTGCCGCAATTCTGCCAACCCGGTCGGGCGGCTCGTGCTCTACGTCTGCGGCTACCGCGACGAAACCCGCCAGCGGCTTTCTGACTCCACCTGCACCGCGCTCCAGTTCGCCAACTTCTGGCAGGATGTCACCGTGGACTACGCAAAGGGGCGCATCTACCTTCCAGTCGAAGACCTCCTCAAGTTCGGTGTTTCCGAGGCGGATATTGCCGAGCGGCGCGCCACCCCTGCGTTTCTTGAATTGATGCGGTTTCAAGTGGCACGCGCCCGCAAGTGGTTCGAGCTAGGGCTGCCATTGGCGGCGCAGGTGGATGCCTCGCTTGCTCTCGACATCGAGCTTTTTACGCGCGGCGGGCAGGAGATTCTGAATGCCATCGAAGCCCAGGGCTTTGACGTTCTGCGCAGCCGGCCTGCGATTTCGAAGGCGCGGAAGCTTTGGCTGGTTGCGCGGGCCCTTGCGCGCAGGCCCGGTGCCGCGCTGAGGACTCGGGCGTGAACACTCAGCTTGCCTCCGCCTACGCCCTTTGTCGCGGCATCACCCGTGGCACCGCGAAGAACTTCTACTACGCGTTTCTGGCACTTCCGCGCGAAAAGAGGGATGCCCTCTGCGCCGTCTACGCCTTCATGCGCCATGCCGACGACGTCTCCGACCATCCATCCCTGGAAGTGGAGGAGAAATACACCAGGCTGCGGTGCTGGCGAGATCACATGCACTACGCCGTGGAGGGTCACCGTACCGACGATCCTGTACTCTTCGCCCTGAGCGACGCGCAGAACCGTTTCCGCATCCCGGTCGAACTGCTGGACAAACTGATAGAAGGGACGGCGATGGATCTGGAGTCGCCCCCGGCACCCGCAGGCGAGGGCGCCCCACTCACCGTCCGTTACGCCACGTTCGACGACCTCTACCGTTACTGCTATCACGTTGCCTCGGTGGTGGGGTTGGTGACCATTCGCGTTTTCGGCTATCGCGACCCCACGGCTGAGCCGCTGGCGGAGAAGTGCGGCATCGCTTTTCAGCTCACCAACATCCTCCGCGACGTGAAAGAGGACGCTTCCATGGGCCGCGTTTACCTTCCGGAAGAAGACCTTGCCCGCTTTGGCCGCTCGGCGGCGGAACTCGATCCACGGGCGCTGGCCAACGGGTTCGATCCCGCCCGCTTCCGGCCCGTCCTGGAGCTTCAGGCGGAGCGGGCCCGCGAGTTCTATCGCTCCGCCGACGAGCTGCTGCTGCTGATTGATGAAGACAGCCAGCCCGGGCTGTGGGTGCTGGTCGAAATCTATCGCCGCCTGCTGGAAAAAATCGCCCTGCGCGGTTATGACGTGTTCCGCGATAAGATCCGCCTCTCGGCTGCGGAGAAACTAGGCGTACTTGGCCGGGGCCTCCTGCGTCGCGTCACCGGATGACCGCTTCCCGGCCCATGTCTTCCACGGTGGCCGTGGTGGGCGGAGGTCTGGCGGGCTTGTCTGCCGCCTGCGCCTTGGCTGACGCCGGCCTGCGCGTTACTCTCCTCGAACGCCGGCCCTATCTGGGCGGGCGGGCGTCGTCCTACGAGCATCCCGGCACCGGCGAAGTCGTGGACAACTGCCAGCACGTTCTCCTGGGCTGTTGCACCAACCTCATTGACTTCTACCGCCGCACCGGTGTCACGGACAAGATCCGCTGGTACGAACGCCTGAACTTCATCGAGCCCGGCGGGCGATGCTCCTCCATGCTGCCTTCGGCGCTGCCTGCGCCGCTGCACTACGCTCCGGCCTTCCTGCGCATGGCTTTTCTTTCCGCCGCGGACAAGCTGGCCATAGCTCGCGCCATGATGAAGCTGATGGAATCACCGCTGCCGGAAACCGATCAGCACTTTCTCGGATGGCTGCGCGACCACGGCCAGACTCCGGGAGCCATCGGTCGCTTTTGGAAGGTGGTGCTGGTCAGCGCACTCAACGAAGACCTGGATCGTATGTCCGTTCACTATGCGTCGCAGGTATTCCGCGAATCGTTTCTCAAGTCAGCACCCGCCGGGCGCATGGGCGTGCCCACCGTACCGCTCACCGAACTCTACCAAGCTGGTGCCAAATATATCGAAGCCCGGGGAGGGGAAGTCCGCCTGCGGTGTGCCGTGGAGTCGCTTTGCCCGGAAGGAACCGGCATCCGTCTGGCCATTCCCGGCGGTGAAGTCACCGCTGACTTCGCGGTGATGGCAGCGCCCTTCGACGCTTTAGCCAGAATGCTGCCCGCCACCGAGGAGGCTTCCGGTCTTCAGGCACAGCTCTCACATTTCGAAACTTCGCCGATAACTGGAATACATTTCTGGTTCGACCGCGAGATCAGTGACCTTGACCACGCGGTCCTGCTCGACCGCACCATTCAGTGGATGTTCCACAAGTCGCGGATCCTGGAGACACGGGAGGGCGGGGGCAGCTACGTAGAACTGGTGGTGAGCTCGTCGAAGGGGCTGCTGGAGAAGTCGCGCAACGAAATCCTGGACCTTTCGCTAAGGGAACTGAAGGAATTCCTTCCCGCTGTCGGCGCCGCCACCGTCGTGAAAGCCACAGTCATCAAGGAAGTCCACGCAACGTACTCCGCGCTCCCGCGCTCCGACGAATACCGTCCAAACACCGAAACCGCTTGGCCGCAGGTCTTTCTCGCAGGCGATTGGACGCTGAGCGGCTGGCCCGCCACTATGGAAGGCGCAGTCCGCAGCGGATACCGCGCTGCCGAAGCCGTGGTTCGCGCCGCCGGCAACAACAGCAACGCCCGCTTTCTCGCTCCCGACCTGCCGGCGCAGGGTCTAATGCGCCTGTTCACCTCGCCCTGACGAAGTTGGCAGGCTGGGGTAAACTGGAACTCCCGAACAGACACAGCGATTCGCCTCCAACTTCGGACCACGAGTGGTGGCGGCATTTGGCGCGGAGAGGTGCGTGAGTGGTTGAAACGATCCGCCTCGAAAGCGGACATACCCGGAAGGGTATCGGGGGTTCGAATCCCTCCCTCTCCGCCAGATAGCTCTTCCTGATCCTTCAGGGAGCTTTGCCAGGTCGCCGGTTCCGAAAGAACTCGCGTAACAGTTCCCCGCACCGCCCCGCCAGAACTCCCGATTTCACCTTCATCCTGTGGTTCAACCGGGGATGGTTCAGCACCTTGAGTACCGAACGCACGGCTCCTGCCTTAGGGTCGGCCGCGCCGTAGACCAGACGGCGCAAGCGGGCGTGAACCAGCGCGCCTGCGCACATGGCACATGGCTCCAGGGTCGCGAACATCTCGCAGTTTTCCAGGCGATGGTTCCCGATACGCTGTGCCGCCTCTCGCAGCGCCACGACCTCGGCGTGCGCGGTCGGGTCTGCGTCAGTGAGATTGCGATTTGCGCCGCGCGCAACTACTTTGCCCTCGCGCACGATCACCGCCCCCACCGGAACTTCCCCCAGCGCCTGGGCTCGCTGTGCCTCGCGCAAGGCCTCCTCCATGAACAGCTGATCAGGCGGTGTTTTCGCAGTGCGTGACGGCATGCTTGAAAAGTGTATAGCAGCACATCGCTGATCGCAGGTCACCTATCAAACAGGCTTCATGCCGGTTGCTGCTGTGTCATGCAGTGGATCGCGCCGAATCCCCAAATGAAGTCTCCGCAATAGATCCCCACAATGCGGCGATCGGGGAAGAGGCCGGCAAGCGTGTTCAACGCCACTCGGTCGTTCGTATCGTTGAATGTCGGCACCAGCACCAGGCGGTTGGCGATGTAGAAGTTGGCGTAGCTGGCCGGCAGGCGACGCCCGCGGAAAACGATGGGGCCCGGCATAGGCAACGCGACCACGCGCAGCCGGCGTCCGCTCTGGTCGGTCATGGATGTCAGGCGTCGCAGATTGTCAGCCAACGGCGCGTGGTTGGCATCAGCCGGATCGTGCTCGACCGCGGCCACGACCGTACGCGGTCCGACGAAGCGCGCAATGTCGTCCACGTGCCCGTGCGTGTCATCGCCCACAATGCCGCTGCCCAGCCACAACACCTTGCGGATGCCGAGATACTCCCCCAGCACGCGTTCGAGAGCCGCCCGATCCATGCCGGGGTTACGTTGCTGGATTGTGCTGAGCAGGCACTCTTCTGTCGTCATCAGCGTG
>JBOGLL010000346.1:0-7637 GCA_050746065.1 Terriglobales bacterium
ACAGAACCTCAGCAAGAAGGATGTTGAGCGCCTCGTCAAGAATATCGCCAAGGAATACCGAAAGGAGTCGTTCCGCCAAGCCATCCAGCAACTAGAAAAAAGTGACATGGTCCACGTCGTCGGTGCCGGCAACTTGGGAAAGACAACGGCCGCGGGAAACCCAGCCGACAGACTTGGCTCGAATGTCCCAGAACACAAAGGTCAGCTTGACTCTGAGGGCAAAGCAACCGCCATCGACGCCCGGCAAAGCGTCAATACGATCACCTTTGATTTCAAACAAATTGACGGGCAACAACTCTTTAGTGAGAGGGAAGTTACAAGACACGAATTAGGTCACGCTTTGCAAATCGACACTGATCCGGTCTCCGAATACAACGCTACTCAAGGACAAAGGGAGACTGAGGCGACTAAATTCGACGAAGACGTAGCAAAGGAAAAAGACTCCATGTCGAAGGAACAGGCCGAGCAGAAGGTTCGACAGATTCTTGGCCTCCCAGAAAAAGAGAAGGAAGAGAAAAAGTAGGAATCAAAAAATGCGTCCAACCAAATTTGCGATTCTGATGTCACTGCTCCTTGGTATTTCAGGGGCTGGAAAATCAACAGCTTCGTCAGAAGAAGTCTGGTGGCGAAATTCTCTCTCTTGCCCACTGCGCTTTAGTGGACCGCCAAACGGGGCCTATGCACTGGAGAACAGATCTGAAGCCCGGATTGTCCAATATCGTCTTGGTTGTGTTACGCAAGAAGGTGGTGTCGTGAAGGTGAAAAAGCGATTCCCTGCCACTCAGATGAGCTTGGATCCGGGCCAGGCCAAGATGAAGCACAGCACATCTGGTTACTTGGAGGAGCAGGCCCTGTGTTGGAAGCCCAAGTTGAAGGTCGCAATCGTGGAAGCGCTCTTTGAAGATCAGGGCGTTTGGAGGCTACCGTAGTGGGGGCTTGCCCACCCTTTCTAACCTGGGAAATTTGGGACCGGGTGCCGCCCCACACCTTGTCCCTCCCGTCTTTGGAGGGACAGGGTGGGATAGAATCGAGAACCGTCGGGCTTCACCTACGACTCCGCCGGCAACCTGACCAACGCCGGCTCGGGAGTGATGACCTACGACGCCGAGAACCGCCTCACCATCGCCGCTGGCGTTACCTACACTTACGACGGCGACGGCAAGCGGGTGAAGAAGTCCAACGGCAAGCTCTACTGGACGGGCATGGGCTCGGACACGCTGGCCGAGAGCGATGTGGCCGGCGTCCTCGGCGACGAGCATGTCTACTTCAACGGCAAGCGCGTGGCCCGGCGCACCAGCGCAGCCGTTGTCTACTACTACTTCGGCGACCACCTGGGCACATCCCGCAAGATCACGAATGCCACCGGCACCGTCTGCTACGACGCCGACTACTATCCCTACGGCGGTGAGCGCGTCAATCTGAACACCTGCGCTCAGAATTACAAGTTTACCGGCAAGGAACGCGACGGGGAGTCAGGCCTCGACTACTTCATTGCTCGCCACTACTCCTCGAACCTGGGCCGCTTCCTGCAGCCCGACGAGTTCGCCGGCGGCCCCGTGGACGCCTTCAGCTCCAACGACCCAGCGCCGCCAGCGTCGTTGCCTTACGCGGACATCACCAATCCCCAGTCGCTGAACAAGTACTCTTACACCATCAACAGTCCCTTGCGTTACACGGACCCAAATGGCCACTGTGCCGCATTTTGTGTAGGCGACGCGATTGTCGTTGTCGTCGTCGGAGCTGCAGTTGTGCTCTACATGGCCAGTAGGCCGGACGCTCAGGAGTCAATAAAGGGGATTACCGGGGAAGTGGCGACGGCAATCGGGAATACCTTCAAGTCCGACAACAGTAAGCCAACTCCGCCGCCACCACCGCCCGGCGGCCAAGCTCAGCCCAAAGCAGATACTCCTCCAGGCGGCCAAGGCGACAAGGGCAAGAAGGACGACAAGGGCGGGGAGAAGAGCGAGTCGCAGAAGCAAAAAGTCGACAATAGAACCGCTGACGACCGGATCAGCGGCAGCTTGAAACGCTCGGACTCATACCACTCCGAGTATGGCAATAAGACCCTCGACCAGCTCAAACAGCTCGCAAAGGAAGGAGACCCGAAGGCTCAACAGATGAAAAAGCTTGTTGAGCAAGCGCAGCGGCTGCAGGAGAAGGTGAGCACGAAAAAGTAGTGACAGGATCCAGAAGAGGAGTGCCTGCGTTGATTGTCAATTCATACAAGCCGTGAGAGGATATGCCATGCAAAATAATCGACTGGAAGCCTCTCGACTTGTAAATCAGGCGATCGAGATGCAGCTGCGAGACAACGGCTCATTGCGAGACGCGGAGGCCTGCATCCTGCGTGCTCTCGAACTCGATCCAAATTCCATTGAGGCTCTGCAGGAGGCTGCGCATTACTACTACAGGGTGGACGAGCAACTCGAAAAAGCGAAACGCTTTGCCTCAAGGTGCAAGGAAGCATCCCTCCATATCATTAAGGAAATGGACGATATTCTGAACGATCCTCCAAAACCCCACCCCGGCACTTCACCTACGATGAGGTGAACCGAGTCAAGTCGGCGGCGACCCAGGCCACCAGCGACAACGGTCTGCCGGGTGCCCCATCCCTTCGCGCAGCGAAGAGTGGGTATGAGCAACCCCAATTGACGTGGACAGAGGAGGCCTGGCGAATGTTTAGCGAATATTTTCCTTGACATCGATTGCCAATCGTGCTACTTTTATCGCTTAATGTTTAACAATAAGCCAATCGGTTTGAAGCCGGGCCCAGATTCATCCGTAACTCGCTGATTCTGGTACCTCGAGATTTAACCCCTTTGCCATGACGACCTTGGCCCAGGCCAAACCGCTAACCCGTTTCCTCAGACGATTTTAGAGAAAATGGGGGTATATACCCCCCCGCGGATTTGCCTGAGGGCGCCTACCGTTTCGGCAGACGCACGGAAAACCTGGAAGAAGCTGCGAGCAGCGCTCCATCGGCGCGCAGGACTTCAACTCGTGCCTGCAACTTCCGCACCGCGAACTGATTCGCCGGCAACTCCAACTGCGCCTCGGATCCAGCATCCGGCCCGCAGTTGAAGCTGTTGCGAAATTCGGGCTGCTTCGGCTCCAGCCGCACCACGACCGTCACCGGTTCGGAAGCATTGCGGCAGGAAAGCGGCGCCAAGATGCGGGCCAGCTTCCGCTCGCGATCCTCGACCACGCGCGGCTTGCCCAGGAACACCACCAGGGGAGGCGGGCCCCCGGGCGACGTCTTGGCGTCCGGCCACGCCTGGGCGAAGCTCTCCGCCGCCTGCGGAAGCGCCTGCTCCAGGCGCTGCTCGCGGGTTTCCCAACGGGGATGCGAGCCGAAGAAGGCCACGGCGCCGGGCTGCTCGCCATGGGCCACGCGCAGCAGATGGTGCAGCACGAACAGCGAATCAGGATGGTAGCCGGCGCGGGCCATGAGCATCATCCCGGTCAGGTCAGCGCGATGCTCCCGGTCGCGCAACACCTTTCCGAATACATAGGGAAACGCGCGATGCAGGGCGGTGAGCCCAAGGCTGGAATGGCGCAACAGGCAGTGCGCGATCTCATGCGAGAGCACCGCCGCCCACAGCCCGCGGTCCTGGCCCAGCATCTCCGCCAGGCGGCCTCCGACCCAGACCGTCCCTTTGGAATCGGAGTGGGCGTTCACGGAGCGGTCGTTCAGCAGCAGGAAGCGCCACTCCAGGCTGGAACCTGCTTCGGCCACGTCGGGTGCTTTCACCAGGGTCTGGAAGACCTCGTGGCCGGTTACCAGCGGGGCTTGCGGAGGGGAGTCCGCGGCCGGCTCCTCTCCGGCCAAAAGAAGCGGGGCCTGGGAGGGGCAGCCCAGGGCCAGGGTAATCGCCAACAGGATCCGCATCACTACCAGGGCCGGGGGCATCCGCGCTCCAGATTCCCATTGTGCCCTTCCCGCGCCGCCGCGTAAATAGCGGATGGCGCGGCCTCCGGGCCGGCCGGGCCTGTGCCATCCCCGAAGGGTAACCCTGAAAAGGTAACAAGGTACGGTTACCTTCGATACTTGCACGTTCGGCCAATGGGCAGTAGTTTCTATGTCATAGGAGTCCAAGTGAGTGTTGGACCCATGGTAATGGCACTTATGAGAATGCAGCTACAGCCGCAGGGCGTTCCGGTCAGGGTGATTCCCGACCAGCCCAAATACGTTCGGGAAAGCGTGATGCGCACCGTCCCCTTCGCGGAGACGCTGTTCACCCGTCCCAAGCTCTTCATGCCTCGCCCCAAGAAGGCGGCGGCGCCCCGGAAGATGGAAATCCATATGTCTCTCTCGTCCGCCCGTCAGCTCTATTGGGGATTGCGGGCTGTACACAAGCTGGTGGCCGCGGTCACCGTCACCGTACCGGTGACCTACCTGCTCTACGTTGGTTTTGGGCTGGGCCTGCTGCACGACAACCTGATCCAGGGGACCATGGTGATGGACTACATGCGCGCCCTGGTTCTGCCCATGGCGTACCTGGCGGAACACGTGCTGCCCATGCGGGCGGTAATCAACGGTTTCAACTGGTGGCTGGCCACCGCCGCCATCCTGACCTGGGTCCTGCGCAGCGTCCTGCTCTCGCGGCTGGAGCGCGCCGAAGCCTGGGCCAAGACGCAGGCTTTTCAGTCCCGTTGGGAAGAGTTCCGCGGGCGCAGCAAGTCGGTTCAGTAAGCGGTTCGGCCACGCCGGCAAGAGACCGGCCGCCATAGCGGTTTGAACAGAAAACCAAACGGACAAGAACGGGACAATGGTGAAGGCAATCTGGGAAGGCGTGGTACTGGCGGAAGCACCGTACAGCGTGGCTGTGGGCGGCCGTCACTATTTTCCTCCCGACTCGTTGCGCACGGAGTACCTGCAACCCAGCACCACTCACATCCTGTGCCCGAAGAAGGGCCCGGCCAACTTCTACCATGTGGAAGTGAACGGCAAGCGCATACCCGACGCCGCCTGGTTCTATGCCACCCCCGCCGAGGACGGCTACGGCATCAAGGACTTCGTGGCCTTCGGTCGCGCAGTCACCATTGAAACCTGACCGCCGCCCTTTCGGTTCCGCATCCTTCACGCTGTGCTAGCATCCAATCCCTACTATGCCGAAAGCCATCTGGGAAGGAGCCGTGCTTGCAGAATCAGACCGCTGTGTCGCCCTCGAGGGCAACCAGTATTTTCCGCCCGATGCCGTCCGCTGGGAACATCTGAAGCCCAGCGAAACCCACACCGTATGCCCGTGGAAGGGAGCGGCCAGTTATCACCATGTTGAGGTCAAAGGCAAGCGCAACGTCGACGCTGCCTGGTACTACCCAGACCCCAAGGATGCGGCTCGCGAGATCAAGGACCACATCGCCTTCTGGAAGGGTGTGAAGGTCCAGCCATAAGGGAACCGGCATTTCTCCCCGCCGGTTGCAGAATCCAGTTCCTTTCCAAAACCAATGCTTGACCGGTACTGCGTTTCGTCCTATGCTTCGCTGAACAGGGTCGTGAAATCTTCGTGGTGAGGAGCGTTTTCATGCTGAATCGCGCGACTACACGGGCGCTAAGCATTCTGATGATGGTGGCCCTGCCGCTGGCCACTACACTCGCCGACACCAACGCCGCCATGGCCTACTTGCAAGGCACTGCTTCCGTCAACGGACGACCGGTATCAAACTCCGTGGCGGTCTTCCCCGGTGATTCCATTCAGACGGGGGCCCAATCGGCGGCCTCCATTTCCTTGAAGGGCACCTCGGTGCTGGTTACGGAGAATTCCTCGGTCACCTTCCGCGACCGCGAAGTTGCGGTGGCATCGGGAAGCGCACAAGTGCGCACCTCCAAGGGCATGACAGCCCGGGTGGCATCCATTTCGGTGACGCCGGCTTCGGCCAAGCCCGTGGCCTATGAAGTGTCCCGAAGGGGTGAAGAAGTGCGTATCACGGCGGTTCAGGGATCATTGGCCGTCTCCGACGGCAAGGTCACCACTCTGCTGGAGGGTGGCAAGTCCATCACCCTGAAAGCCGACGGCAAGGCCCTGCCTCAACCCGCGGCTCCCAGGAACAGCATCAGTGGTGACACTGGGCTGATCATCGTAGTCTTCGTCGCCATAGCCGCAGGCGTGGCGGTCGGCATCGCCAACGCGCAGGACGACAGCCCCAGCAGCCCGTAACCGCCAACGAGATCGCATTCCAGGCCCGCAGCCCTGTGCTGCGGGCCTTTGCTTGTTATCCCGTCCCGTGACTGTTCGGATACCGGAACCTAGCCCGCCACTCCCTGCGCGAAGGCATCCCCGGCCAAGATGGCGACAGAGGAGGGCGTCCCCCATGCCCGATTTGCGTCGCAGCGCGCGCGTTCTGCTGATGCAGCCCGTATCGTTCCGCGTCACCAGCAACGGGAACCATCCCATTCACGCCACCACACGCGATCTGAGCGCGGGCGGCGTTTTTCTCTACGCCGACAAGGAAATCCCGGCCGGATCACCGGTGGAAATCGACCTCGAGTGGCCGCAGGAGTTCTGTAGTTCGGAACCCATCCAGTTGCGCGGTTGGGGCCGCGTGGTGCGGGTGGAGCCGGGCAGCTTTCCCGGGACTTTCGGCGTCGGGGTGGCGATTGCCGGCTATCAGGAGCGCACGTGGATAACCCAGTCCCGGCGCGAGTCGCACCAGGAAGCCGTCGCCGCAGTAATACCCTAGCGGCGCAGCTATTGGGGAGGCTGGGTCCGGCCCAGGGCCCTGAGTACGTCCTCCGCCTCCCGCACCATCACGTCTTGGGGCGCGGCCCGCTGGAATTCGCGCAGCACTTCGGCGCCGGTCGGCGTCTGGCTGCGGATCAAGGCAATGAGGGCGATTCGCCGCACCACCACATCCAGGTCGGCGCCCGGTAGGGTAGACAGCCAGCGCCAAGCCACGCACCCTGGAGTCGTGGTAGTAATCGCGCAGCCCGGGTTGTGAGACTCCCAGCGCATCGAGCTTCCTTCTTGGTAAAGTTGAGGCCGTTCACTCGCCCTTCCTTTCCGCTGCTACTCTGGTGCTACCTTTGGTATTCAATCCTCTCTCGACGACCATTCTTTTGCATCAAGCTTGTTCAGGGCACTTACACCGGAACCCGTTCAGCACTTTGGAACCTCTCAGTGCTGTAATCCAGCGCTCTTCTGCCGTTTAAGGTTCTCGGCTGCGTTGTTGCACGCACAATCGGCTGGAGCACTCAAGAGTCTTGCTGGATGAACGGATAGCGACGTACCCAGCCGCATTTTGAATTAGACTAAAAGCCTCACCTCGCATCATGTTTGGGGGAGTTGCCTACTGACGGCCGAAAGGACCTTGCGATGTCCTCTTCCGCTGCTCCGGTCCCTGTCTCATCGGAAGAGCGAATTCCCCTGCTTGATGCGCTGCGCGGGTTTGCTCTTTGCGGCATTCTGATCATGAACATCAAGGCATTCTGCGGACTGAATTACGCGCTGGATGCGTCTCCCGACGCGGTGGCGAGGTTCGGCCCCGGCGTGCCTGTGGTCGTGTTTCTCACGACGTTGCTTACGGAAGGAAAGTTCTATTCCATCTTCTCCTTCCTGTTCGGTCTGGGCTTTTCTATTCAGTTGTCGCGCGGCGAGGGGAAGCCAGCGTGGCTGCGGCTCTACGCCCGGCGCCTGTGG
>JBOGLL010000347.1:0-3849 GCA_050746065.1 Terriglobales bacterium
TCCTCAGTGCCACTACCAGCGCGGTCAGCATCACGTTGGCGATGGCCAGCGGCAACAGCACCTTCCATCCGAAGGCCATCAACTGGTCATAACGGAAGCGCGGCAGCGTGCCGCGGATCCAGATGTAAAGGAAGATGAAGCCGAAGACCTTGGCCGCGAACCAGAACACCGGCAGCACTGCCTGCAATGTGGGCGGACCGAACACCGGGCCCAGCCATCCGCCGAAGAAGAGCAGCGTGGCCACGCAGGCTACGGTGAACATGTTGGTGTACTCCGCCATGAAGAACATGGCGAATTTCATGGAGCTGTATTCGGTGTGGTAGCCGGCCACGAGTTCGGTTTCTCCCTCGGGCAGGTCAAACGGGATGCGGTTGGTTTCAGCGTAGGCGGCGGTCAGGTAGACGGCGAACCCGAGGATCTGTCCCTGGAAGATGTTCCAGCGCGGAATGAATCCCAACCAGGTTCCTGCCTGGGCCTCCACAATCTCCCGCAAGCTGAGCGAGCCCGCGAGCACCAGCACGCCCACCAGCGCTAGGCCCAGGGAGAGTTCGTAACTGATCATCTGCGCGCTGGCCCGCAGTGAGCCCAGCAATGAGTACTTGCTGTTTGACGACCACCCCGCCAGCGCAATGCCGTACACGCCGATGGAAGTCACGCCCAACAGGAACAACAGACCGATATTCACGTCGGTGATCTGCAACGGCGTTTCGATGTTCAGCACCGGAAGCGTGATCTTCTCGCCGATGGGCACCACCGCAATGGACATCAGCGCCGCCGTCACCGACAGGACCGGTGCGAGGATGAACAAAGGCTTGTAGGCACCTGCAGGTAGCAGGTCTTCCTTGAACAAAAACTTCAATCCGTCGGCGAGCGGCTGCAGCAAGCCGAACAGGCCCACACGGGTGGGGCCCCATCGGTTCTGGATGCGTGCCACCAGCTTGCGTTCCAGCCACACCGTGTAGGCCACGGCGGTGAGCAGCACGAACAACGTCACCACAGTCTTCACCAGGCTGACGATGATGTAGGTCTTCCAGTCCAATTGAATGCCGTTTTGGGTTTTCGGTTTTTCGTTTCTCGTCTGCGCAGCTCGGGCAGATTGGAGACTCCATCGTGAAACCAAACACGGGAACGAAAAACCAAAAACCGAAAACCACAAACCGCTGTTAATCCGCCGCTTCAGCCACTCGCTTTTCCATCACCGAGTTGAGCGTCCGGCTATATCGACCCAGCGTTCCGGAAGTGAACAAGGTATCGCCTGCGGGACGAATCAGGTCGGCGCCGCCGTCCGTGCCTCCAGCGCTCTGCTCGGCCGAATGCACGTGCACGTCGTTGCCCGCCAGCAAGTTAAGGCGCGAGAAGTCGTACCCCGGCACCAGGCGCTGGATCTCGTCCAGCACGGCTGCGGGATCGAACGGACTCAGGCGCGGCTCCAGGTTTCGGGCCCGCAGCCACACCGCGTGCCGGTCAGCCTCGCCGGATTGCGCGCCCCGCGACTGTCCCATGTCGGCGCTCGTTCCAGGGCCGAACGGCACCAATCGGCGCACGTCGAATCCCATGCGGTCGGCAATGCGAACCATGATTTCGAGGTCGGTCTTTGCCCCGGCAAAGTCTCCCGCCTTGTTGAGAAGCTGCAGGTCGCCGCAGGTGTTGGTGAATGTCCCTGATTTTTCGTAAGCACAGGCCGCAGGCAGCACCACGTCGGCGATGAGCGCCGTCTCCGTGAGGAACATCTCCTGGACCACAAGGAACGTCTTCGACAACGCATACGGGTCAATCCCAAAACTCGCAACGGGATTCGCACCCACCACATACAGCGCGCCCAGCTTGCTCTGCTTGGCTGCCACTGCCATCTCCGGCAGCGACATGCCGGGCGTCGCGGGCAGCGAAGCGCCCCATTCCTCGGAGAAGCGCTTGCCCTCGCCGACGCTGGTGTATCCCGGCAACAGCGCCGGGTTCAGGCCCATGTCAGCCGCGCCGCGCGAGTTCGCATAGTCACCCAGGCACATGAACTTCGCTCCCGGAATCGTAGAACCGAAGCGCAGCAGCGCCTCGACGTCCTCGCCGCGCAGTTCGGCTCCAAACACAATCACCAGCCCAGCCTCGCCCCGCAGCGTCTCGCGGAGCTGGGTAAGTCCTTCGCGCGTAGTTTGACCGGTGACCAGCGAATCTGCCGCCGCATCGTGGCCCGCGAGGAACTGGGCGAGCTTGCCTTCAGAGCCAGTGGGGACACGCGTAAAGCTGGCCGCCTGGCGTCGCAGCTTGATTTCATCCGCGTTCACCACGTGCAGCCGCCCGCGATTCAGGCGCACATTGGTGCGGATGTTCCAGGCCAGCAACGGATGCTGCTCGGTCGGATCGTTGCCGATGAGCAGCATCGCCGGCGCCTTCAGCACATCGCGCATGCTGGCGGTAGCGTCTTTCTTTCCCCGCAGCGCGCGTGCGAACGCCGGGAAGTCAGCGGTGCGATGGTGATCAATGTTGTTGGTCTCAAGCACCAACCGCGCCAGCTTCTGGAGGACGTAATTTTCTTCGTTCGTGGTGCGCGTGGATCCGATCACGCCGATAGCAGGTCCGTCGGGCGCATCGCGCACTTCACGCAGGCGCTGGGCCGCGACGTCGATGGCCTCTTCCCAGGAGGCCGGCTTCAGGTGCCCGTCCTTGCGCACCAGCGGGCGGCTCAGGCGTTCTTCGTTCTGCACAAAGTCAAAGGCGTAGCGGCCTTTAATGCAGAGGAAGTCGCCGTTGATGCCGCTCTTGTCGCGGTTATCCCCGCGGACGATTTCCATCCCGCTCTGCGCGCGGCGCACGCCCAGCGTGGTCTTGCAGCCGTCGCCGCAATGGGTGCAGATGGTGGAGACATGGTTCATCTCCCAGGGTCGCGTCTTGTAGCGATACGCGCCTGAGGTCAGCGCGCCCACCGGGCAAATGTCGATGCACATGCCGCACTCTTCGCACTCCAGATGGTCGCCCTGGTTGGGCGCGATGACGGAATGTACGCCGCGGTTCTGCACGCCCAGCGCCCATACGTCCATGCCCTCGCCGCAGACGCGCACGCAGCGGTAGCACAGGATGCAGCGCGGCCGGTCGAAGAACACCACCGGCGACCACTGCTGCTCCTCTTTGTGCAGCTTGCCCTCCATGTAGCGCGATTCCGCCGCGCCGTACTTAAAGGTCATGTCCTGCAATTCGCACTCGCCGCCCGCATCACACACCGGGCAATCCAGCGGATGGTTCCCCAGCAGGATCTCGAGCGTGGCCTTGCGAGCCTGCTGCACCTTTTCACTGGCGGTGGTGACCACCATGCCCTCGGTGACGGGCACCGTGCACGCGGTCTGGAGTTTCGGCATCTTCTCGATCTCCACCACGCACATTCGGCACGCCGCCTGCAGCGACAGCCCGGGGTAGTAGCAGAACGAAGGCACCTCGATGCCCACGCTGCGGCACACTTCGATCAGCAGCGTCCCCGCGGGTGCGGTGAGCTTCTTGCCGTCGAGGGTGAGATTGACGTCAGCCATCGGTTGACATCTCCGATCTGTTCACTGCTATATAGCTGTAGCGCATGGCGTTCGCCTCGCGCCAGATCAATGTGTACTTACCTCGAATTGTCACGCACGCGTTCCTATCACCGGTGGGCTTCGAAATCGGACCGCAAATCGGCCTACCCGCCCGAAAACACGAGTAGAGTCCTCCCCGATCGGAACCTTCGTAGAAGAGACGGTCATCGGCGGCCATTAAGAAAAGACCGCCGTCGAAGCCCGCCGAGACGAGCTCTTCGAGGAACGCCAGGTCTTGGCAAGCCTTGAACATCTGCTCGGGGTATTGACCACTTCTCGGAAACTTGAGCTCGAT
>JBOGLL010000348.1:0-11185 GCA_050746065.1 Terriglobales bacterium
CGGCGAAGTAAGACTTAGCTTGTGTGGCGCGGCCGTCCTCGGCCGCGTCGTGAATCATCAAGGCGCCCGCGGTCTGGGCGCCTTTGGTTTTTGCTGACGGGCGGCGGCGCGCGCGGCGGCGCGGCGAGCCTCCAGAGGTCTGCCCAGGGCGCGGTAGGCCCGGGCAAGAAGCTCGAAGATTTCTGCATTCTTGGGCGCTGCGACCGACGCCTTCTGCAGATGTTCCACGGCATCGGCAGCGCGCTTCTCCTCCAGATACAAACGAGCCAGCTCAAGCCGGGCCTCGGAACGTTTTGGCTTCAGGAACACGGCAGCTTCGAACTGGTCTTCGGCGGCGCGCGCATTCTTGAGCCCGACGAACACGCGGCCCAGCAACAGGCGCGCTTCGTACTGGCCGGGAGAGAGGCGCAGGGTTTCTTCCAGGGCTGCGCGGGCGCCTTCCAGATCGCCGAGTCTTTCCAGCGCCTGGCCGTGATACCAGGCCGCGGCTGAGTCCTGGGCGCGCAACTGCCGCGCGCGGGCCAGGTGCTTCGCGGCCGAGGCGTAGTCTCGCTGCTCCAATTCCAGACGGCCAAGCTGCACATTGGCGACGGCCGAGTCGGGGTCCATTTCCACTGCCTTGGTGAAGGCGGCGAGTGCTGCGGCGGCCTGTCCGCTTTCTTCGGCCATCATGGCGTGGTGGATCACGTTGTGCAGCGCGATTTTGTCCTTGGGGTCGGGCAGCAGCGAAGGCTCGGGAACGGTGGTCGCCCCGGGCTCGGTACCCAGGTAACCCAGTTGGCGCAAATGCTCGATGGTCTGCGGGTCCACAGAACCGGAAGGAGCAGGATTGGCCGGAGCTTTCTTGCGCTCCTCCGCCAGGATAGCGCGCAGCTTCTGGACCTCAGGATTCCAGGGCTCGTAGCGATTCTGGGTTTCGCCGGAATCTGCGGCCAGGTCGTAAAACTCAGCCTTGGGCGCCTCGATGTACTTTGAGCTGCCGAAACGAGCGGCCCGCAAAGGCGCCCAGCCAAAGCGAATGGGATAGTCGGTCTCCGCCAGGGCGAGGTTTTCGGCGGGGGCATCGCCGGCGGCAGCCGCACGCAGGGAGCGTCCATCCACACCAGGGATGGCTGGCAGACCGAGCACATCGAGAACCGTGGGGAGGATGTCCGTGGTGCGAACGGTTACCTCAGAAACCGTGCCCGCCTGGGCGCCGCCGGGCAGCTTCACGAGCAGCGGTACACGCAGCGTGGAGTCGTAGAGGAAGATGCCATGGGTGTCCTCGCCATGCTCGCCCAGCCCTTCGCCGTGGTCTCCGACGGCGCTGATGAGCGCGTCCTTGTACAAGCCGTTCTTGTCCAGGAAGCCGAGAAACTGGGCCACCGCGTGGTCGGTGTAGGCCACTTCGCCGTCGTATGGATTCTGCGCATTCGTGAAGGGCGTGGGAGCTTCGTACGGGTCGTGCGGGTCGTAGAGATGCACCCACACGAAGCGCGGGCCGCTGGGCTGCGCGGCGAGCCACCGGGTAGCTTCCTTCACGACGTCCAGCCCGCGGCGCTCTACCCTGCCCCAGCGCGGCGCGGTCTTGGGCACATCTTCCGGGAAGTCGAAATAGAAGTCGAAGCCGCGGTCGAGGCCCGGGGCCAGGCTGTTGCTATCGAGGATCACGGCGCCGATGAAGGCCGCGGTTGCGTAGCCGCGCTGCTTGAGAACCTGGGCCAGGGTAATGTGGCTGGGCGCGAGGGGCACGCCGAAGTCGGTTACCCCGTGCATGCTCGGGTTGAGGCCGGTGAGGATGCTGGTATGGGAAGTATTGGTGATGGGGCTGGGCGTGAAAGCGCGGGCGAAGCGGACACCATCGCGCGCCAGGCGGTCGAGAGCTGGGGTTTGAGACTTCGCGTAGCCGTAGCAGCCCACGCGGTCGGCGCGCAGCGTATCCAGCGTAATGAGGAAGACGTCGGGCGGCCGCTGCGCGGTCGCGGACACGGGAAGGAGAAGCAGGAAGAGGGCCCACCGCAGGAATCGCATCGCCCTGCCAGCCTAGCACAACTGCGCGGCGGCGTCGGAGCGGCCGGGGCGGTCGCCGCCGCCGTTATATAATGATGGTCCCAGCGATGTCTTCCTTCCGGAAATTCTTCCCGATTCTGGTGCTTCTCTGCGGGAACCTGACCGTGGCCGCCGCGCCCCGGGCCCGGCCCAACGTCGTCGTGATCACCGTGGACACGCTGCGGGCGGACCGCGTGGGCGCGTACGGTTACACTAAGGCGCGCACACCCAACATTGACGGCCTCGCCGCCACGGGCGTGCGCTTTGAGAAGGCCTACTCGCCGGTGCCCATCACGCTGCCGTCGCATGCTTCGCTGATGACCGGGACGTATCCCATGCGCAACGGGATGCATGACTTTTCCGGCAACCGGCTCGATTCCGCGCTGCCTACACTAGCCACGCTGCTGAAGGCGCAGGGCTACGCTACGGGCGCCGTGGTAGGCGCGGCTGTGCTCGACCGCCGCTTCGGCATCAACCAGGGCTTTGACTTCTACTACGACAACTTCGATTTCAACCGCATGCTGGAGACCAACCTGGATGCCATGGAGCGTCCCGGCAGCGTGGTGGTGGACCAGGCGCTGGGCTGGCTGCGGAAGAATGCGGCGCGTCGCTTCTTCCTGTGGGTCCACCTTTACGACCCGCACCATCCCTACAATCCCCCCGCCCCGTACAACACGCAGTTCAAGGACGACCTCTACGACGGTGAGATCGCTTTCACGGACGTCCAGATCGGGCGTCTCCTGGGCCATCTGAGGCGCGCGGGACTGATGTCGAACACGATCATCGTGCTGGCCGGCGACCACGGTGAAGGCCTGGGCGAACACGGCGAGAAGACCCACGGCTTTTTCATCTACAACTCCACGCTGCATGTGCCGCTGCTGATGAAGTTCCCGGCCGGCGCCGGAGTCGCGAAGAGAGTGGTGGCCGAGAATGTGAGCCTGGTGGATGTGCTGCCCACCCTGCTGGACGCACTGCGCGTTCCCGCACCGGCACAGGTCCAGGGCCGCAACCTGATGCCTCTGCTCAAGGGCAAGGGCGAGGAGGACGAGAGTCATCTTTACGCCGAGTCCTATCTACCCCGCCTGCACTTCAACTGGAGCGAGTTGCGCGGCATCCAAGCGGGTAGTTACCGGTTGATCGATGGGCCCAAGCCCGAGCTGTACGACTTGTCCAGGGATCCGGGCGAGCTGCAGAACCTGATCGAACAAAAGCCTGCCGTGGCGACGGAACTGCGCGCGCAACTGGCGAACGTCATCCAGAAATATTCGGCGGGCGGTGAAACCGCGCAGAAAACCAGCCTCGATCCGGCCATGGCGGAACGCCTGCAGGCCTTGGGATACGCGGCGCTGCCCGGCGGATCGAATCCCACCATCAGCAACCGCGATCTGCCCGATCCCAAGGACCGCATCCAGATGTACGAACTGGTGTCGGAGGCCATCAATCTGAGCCAGCGCGGAAATTATTCCGCCTCCATCGAGAAGCTGAAGGCGACGCTGGCCATCGAGCAAGGCTCCGTTCCGGTGCACTACCTGCTGGGCCTGAACTACTACCGTCAGAAGGACTTTGCCAGCGCCGTGCCTGAGTTCCGGCGGGTGCTGGAGAAAAGCCCTGACTATGCGCTGGCCGTGTTCAACCTTGGCCTCTCGCTGGCCCACCTGGGGAACCTGGACGAAGCCATCGTCACTCTGAAGCGGACTCTGGAACTCGATCCCAGTAATTTCTCGGCCGCTTTCGATCTGGGCGCCGTCTATGTGAAGATGAACATGTTCGAGGAGAGCATCGCGGCATTCCGCCAGTCGGTGACCATCTTCCCCGGGTTTGCCCCCGGCCACCGCGCGCTGGGTGAAATGCTGCTGTTTCGCGGGCAGGTGGACGAAGCCATCGGCGAACTGCGCGAAGCAACGCGCCTGACACCCAACGACGGACGCATCTATCTGTCCTTGGCCAAGGCGCTCGAAGCCAAGGGTCTCCATCGCGAGGCTGCGGCGGCTCGCCAGAGGGCCCAGGAGCTGGGCACACAAGGTCCGGCCCGCGAGCCGGGAAATGAGCGACGGCCTTGAAGCGGCTTGCCGGAATCGCGCTCTGGCTGGCAGTGGCCGCCATCCTCTCTACTCCTTCGGCGGCGCAAGTCAGGCGCCAGCCAGCGCGGACCCCTGCACGTCCTCCTTCACATCCTAACGTCCTACTGATCACGGTGGACACCCTGCGCGCTGACCGCCTGGGTGCCTATGGATCGAAGGAAGTCGCCACGCCCGCCATCGACGCCCTGGCGCGCGACAGCCTGGTGTTCGAGCGCGCGTTGTCGCAGGTGCCACTGACGCTGCCTTCGCATGCGGTGATCCTGACCGGCACGTATCCTTTTCACAACCGGGTGCAGGACTTCTCCGGGCAGGCGCTGAACCCGGAGTTTCGCACGCTCGCTGAGAGCTTCAAGCAGAATGGATACTCGACTGGAGCGGTGATCAGCTCGTTCGTGCTCGACCGCAGCTGGGGCCTGGCGCGCGGGTTCGACTTCTACTACGACCTGTTCTCCGGCAGCAGCTTTCTGCAGGCCAATGTGGCCCTGGTGGAGCGCCGCGCCGACCATAGCGTGGACGAAGCCCTGAAGTGGGTGAAGAAGGCTTCCAATCGGCCGTTCTTCTTCTGGCTGCATCTGTACGATCCGCATAGTCCGTATGCTCCGCCCGAGCCGTTCCTGAGCCGGTATGACAGCGCCTACGACGGCGAGGTGGCCTACACCGACAGCCAGGTGGGACGCGTGCTTACCTGGCTGCGGCAGAGCGGCCTGTATTCGAACACTGTAGTGGTGCTGCTGAGTGATCACGGGGAATCGCTGGGCGAACACGGTGAAAACGAGCACGGTTTTTTCGTTTACAACTCGACCATCCATGTGCCGCTGCTGGTGAAGCCTCCGGCGGGGGTGGGCCTGAAACCAAGCCGAGTAGGGATGGCGGTGGAAACCACCAGCGTCGCGCCCACCATCCTGGAGCTTGCCCGGATCAGCGACCCGATCTTCCAGAAGCAGTTCCAGGCGCCGAGTCTGACGGCTGCCGCCAAAGAGCCGGCCGGCGAGGGCTTCTCCTACAGCGAAACCTTTTACCCTTTCAGTTCCTTCGGCTGGAGCCCGCTGCGCAGCCTGCACACCGAGCGCTATCACTACATCCGAGCACCCAAGCCGGAACTCTACGACTTGCGGACGGATCCGGGGGAAAAGGAGAACGTGGCGCCCAAGCTCAGCGCCATCGCCGCCGCGCTGAAGCAGCAGCTTGAGGAGCGCGTGCAGAAGTATGCTCCGGCGGCCTCGGGCGCAGCGCAGGGTTCTACCCTCAGCCCGGAGGCGGCGGAAAAGCTGCGGCAGCTCGGCTACATGTCGTTTCGCGTCCCTGTCTCGGAAGAGGCACTCAAGGCGGGCCTGGCTGACCCCAAGGACAAGCTGTGGGAGTTCAACAGCGTCCTGAAGGCTGCCGACGCCGCCCAGGCGGGCGACTTCGCTACCAGCCGCGCCTTGCTGCTGGCTGTCCGTGAGAAGGAGCCGCAGCTTTACACCATCGCCTTCCTGCTGGGTGAGAACGCGCTCAAGCAGGAGGACTGGGCGACGGCGGCGGCGGAGCTGGGGAAATGCCTGGAACTCAACCCCGACTACGACGAAGCCATGACCGCGCTGGCGCGGGCGCTTTTTGCGCAGGAGCGCATGGAAGAAGCGGGCAAGTGGGTGGACCGTGCGATTGAACTCAATCCACGCAACATCCGTGCCTGGTATCAGAAGGGATGGATGCTGCTTAAGCAGAACCCGGACGCGGCCGCGGAAGCTTTCCAGAAAGTGGTGTCCATCCAGCCCAGCTTCGCCCTGGCGCGGCGTGACCTGGGCATCCTGCGCATGCGCCAGCAGCGCTACAAGGAGGCTGCTGAGCATCTGGAAGTGGCCAGCAAGATGGGCATCCAGGACCCACGCCTGCTGAACTTTTTAGGCATCGCCTACAGCCAGACCGGCCGGTCGCGAGAGGCCATCGCGGTCTACAAGAAAGCCATCGCGGGCGACGCCAGCCTGGCCGAAGCCCACCTGAACCTCGGTCTTGCCTACCAGAAAGCGGGTAACGTCAGCGGCGCGCAGCAGGAGTATGAGACCGCCTGCCGCCTGGAGCCGAAGTTCTGCGAGTACGTGCCGAAACGATAGCCACATGTAGTCATGTAGTCATCCTGTCATCTGGTCATCTGCAAACCACACCTGACGACTCGAGTCTCCGATCACCACATGACCCGATGACCACATGACTACATCTGAAATTAGGGCTTCTGCGGCTGGGCGGAGGGTCCTTCCAGGCGGGCGAGCACTTCCTTGACCCTGGGCAGCAGAGGGTCTTGTGGGAATACTTCCATGAACTGGCGCAGTTCGGTGATGGCGTCGGCCGTTCGTTGCTGGTGCAGATAGAGGTTCACCAGTTCGAGGTGGGGCTTGGACATGGTGGGATCAAGGCGCAATGCCTCACGCAGCGAGTGTTCGCACTCCGGGAAGCGTCCCATGCGGCCGTACAGCGTCCCCAACAGGAAGTGACCGAAGGGATGGTCGGGCTGCTTGCGCAGCCCTTCCTGGATGGGGCCGAGGGCATCGTCGTAGCGTTTGGTGAGGAGAAACACATTGCCCAGGTTCAGGTAGGCTGCGGCGTCATTCTGATTAATAAGGATGACGGCCTCGAACTCCGCCTGGGCCAGCGGATACTCGGCGCGGGTGATCAGCAGTGAGCCCAGATTGTTGCGCGCCGGGTAGAACTCCGGGGCCAGGCTGATGGCCTTGCGGTAATGATCGATGGCCTCGTCGTGCTTCCCTTTCTGTTCCGCCTTCAGACCCTTCTGATATTCCTTCCGGACTTCGGAGGGATAGCGCTCGAGCATGGCCGCGACGTCCACGATGCGTGGGTTGCCGCCTTCAATCTTCCCTTCTCCGGCGGGCTCCTGCTTAGTTTCGACGGGCTGAAGGGTGAGAAAGACGATGTTGTTGGCGCGGACGGAGGGCGTAACAGTCACCCTCTCTTCGATGGGCCGGTATCCCTCTTCCTGAATCACGATGGTGTAGGGATTTCCGGGCAGATTCTGAAAAAAGAACCGGCCGCTGTCGTCCGTGTAGACGGTGTCCACCATGATGCCGCGGGTGTGGAGGCTCACCTTGATGCGATTGGGCGGCTGGGCTCCGCGGGCGATGCGGATTTCGCCGATAATGGCGCCGGTTTCGGTCTGAGCGCTCAGAGAACCAGGGAGCAGCAAGGGGAGGGCAGCCAGCAGGGCGCCGGCAAACCGTCGCAGCCTCGAGCAACCAGGCAAGCGCGTGCTCTCCCGGAAAGAAGAATAGGGGCGCGACCCATGAGGATCTCGCCCCTTAGTTTAGCACCGCTGACCTAGAAGGTCAGCTTCAAGCCGAACTGCAGGTTGCGCGGATTGAACGTACCGCCAGCCTGGCCGAACGCCGCGCGGCGGATCTCGTTCTGACCCGCTCCCTCGGCTCCGGGAAGCTTGAAGTTGGTGCGGTTGAACATGTTGAAGAACTCGGCGCGGAACTGCAGACCTACCCGCTCCGTGATCTTGAAGTTCTTGAAGACGGACGGATCCCAGCCCCAGAAGTTCGGGCCTACAAAGGTGTTCCGTCCCAGGTTACCCGGGCTGCCGGCTGCTGGAGCACTGAAGACGTCTCCCGCGCCGCAACCAGCGTTCGGGTTCGAACAGGCGAAGGTGGCTCCCCAACCGTTGGCCCACATGTCGTGGGTGGCGGCGTTGAAAGAGGGCAGGATCGAATCCGGCCTCTCGTTGGCTACCCGGTCCCGGTTAAAGTCACACCGGGACAGGCTGCTGCAGAAGGGGTTCCAGTGAGCTCCCGTCTGGAAGCTCATGATGCCGTTGATCTGCCAGCCGCCCAGGATGGCCTCCGTTACGCCACCGCGGCCCTTGAAGAAGGGCAGCTCGTAGACGTAGTTGAAGCCGATGCGGTGGCGGATGTCGTAGATCGAGTTGCCCCGATCCAGACTCGGCAAGGTTTGGTCGGTCGTAAAGCCCTCGCCTCCGGCCGCCCCGTTGGAGCTGGTAGCGCCGCTGTGCCAGGTGGAACCACCGTCAATGGCGTGGCTCCAGGTGTAGGTCAGCTGAAATTGGAAGCCCTTGGACATCTGCTTGCGCAGCGAGGCCTGCAGGGAATGGTAGTTGGAGTTCACCACGTTCCGCCAGTTGCGCATGCGGCCGTAGTTGGGGTTCAGGCGGCCGCTGGCGTTGATTGGATCGCCGAACGCTCCAATGGTGCTGTCCAGTTGGCTGCACAGGTTGCGGCCGAAGATGTCGGTCGTGCAGGTGCCTTCCGGCAGTCTGCCACCGGGGATGCGGTTGATGTCCTCAGCGCGGAACAGCTTGTGACCCGCCGTGCCCACGTAGTTCAGTTCGACCACCCATTTGGGAGCAAGCTCCCTCTGGAGGCCGAAGAACCAGTTGTACACGTAGGGGTCGCGGATGCCCTCCGGCAGCACAATACCGGTGAGAACCGCCTGGTGCGTGGTGTTGGGGTTCCAGGCCATGATGTTGCCTTCGGCGGTTGCGTCGCCCGGGCTGCCCTGGAAGTTCAGAGGATCCGGCGGCCCGGTGAAGGTCGGTGTGGTGACGCAATTCGGACAGCCGCCACCGGTCTGGGGACCGTAGGGTACAGCTCCCACGTTCACTCCAGTACCGAAAGCCAGGTCGTTGAAAGCCTGGTTGAAGGAGTAGTACGGCGGGTTCCAGCGGGAGTTGGAGAGCGGGTTATACAGCGTGCCCTCGTAGGAAACTCCGGCGCCGCCACGCAGTGAGGTCTTGCCGTTGCCGAACACGTCCCAGGCAAAACCTATGCGAGGACCAAAGTTGTTGGTATCGCCGCCACCCAGTTGGCTGGTGGTGGCGAATCCACCCGGACCGCAAACTCCTGCCAGTACGGAAGGCAGGCGCTGGGCCGCAGTGTCGCAACCCGGAGCACCGACCGGGATGTTGGCATCCCGCATTCCGCCCGCGCCAGTGGTGATGTCGTCAATGATGTCGCTGCCCGGCCCCATCAGGAAGGTGGTAGCCAGGTCATTCAGCTCATTGTGACGCACATACAGGTCGTAGCGGAGGCCCAGGTTGAGGGTCAGGTTGCGGGTGATCTTCCAGTCATCCTGGAAGTAGGCGCCGAACTCCCAGTTGCGCCAGTGGCGGATGTTGGTGGCGAGGTGAGCAGGGTTGCCGCTGGCGAATTCAGGATTGACGCCCGCAGACATCGCGTAGGGAGCATCCACGGCGAAGAACAAGGGGTCGAAGAAGTAATACGACGGCCGGCCCACGTTGAACTCGCTGTTTTCAATGTTACGCCGCGCGTCGAACCCGAGCTTCAGGTTGTGGTTCCCCTTGGTGATGGAAACCATGTCCGCGTAGGTGTAGATGTGCTCCTTGAAGAACTGCGGATAGCCGCTGTACGAACCGAAGCCCATAGTGCCGTCCACGAGGTAAATCGAAGGCACGCCCGGGACCGTAGGCACGTACTTGGAGTAGCTGCCCACATAGCCCGCCCGGAATTCGTTGAGGAAGGAGGGGCTGAAGGTGTGGATCCAGTTGAACTGGCCGTTGGGAGCGATGAAACGAGTGGGGTTGGTAAACCCGCGCCCGCCGGTCGTGCCCGGCAGGTTGTCGTTCTGCCGTGACCAGTTGAACTGGGCGAAAATGCGGTCGCTCTCGCGGATGTTGTAGTCCAACCGCAGTGAAAGTTCGTTGCCGTCGAACAGGTTTTCCTGTCGGCGGCTGGGGGCAATGTTGAGGCTGCTCGCCAGGAATGGTAAGGCGCGGTTCAGCGTGCCGGGCGTTACCGCCAGGGCAGTGGGGCAGCCCAGGATTGCTATGTCCTGTGCGGTGATGCCAATGAGGGTAGCCAAGTTCGCACTCACCGTGGGACTGCCGGAGAAATCTGGGCAGAGACCAAAATACGCAGTGTCGTCTGACGTGCCGAGTACCCCGTCCTCCCCAACAACATGGACGTCGTTAAAGCTGTCGGGATTGCTCAGTGCCGAAAGCGGGTCGAAGTTGTTGAACAACAGAGCGGCCACCGAGTTCGGGAAGGCGGCAACGGCAGCCGTCTGGAACTCCGGAGTCTCCACTACCACAGGCACGGGAAGATTGAAGGTGCGGAAGCGGTTGCCCTGGTAGGAGCCGAAGAAGAACAGTTTGTCCTTCATGATCGGTCCGCCGAAGGTGCCGCCGAACTGGTTGAAGCGCAGCGCTGGCTTTTCTTCGCCCACCTTGTTATTGAAGAAGGAGTTGGCGTCGAAAACGTCATTGCGCACGAACCACCAAACGCTGCCGTGGTAGTTGTTGGTGCCCGACTTGGTCACCAGGTTGGTGACGGAGCCGGCGCTGTTGCCGTACTGCGCAGAGTTGTTCAGGGTGAGGAGCTGGAACTCGGCCACGGTGTCCTCAATGGGACGGTTGACCGCGCCGCCGCTCAGGCCCTTGTTGGAGCTGCCGTTGATCAGGAACCCGTTGAAGTTCAAGCGGGTGCCGTTGACCACGGCGTTCTCGCCGTTCTCCGTGAGGACGCTGTTCACGTCCACCGCACCGGGCGCCAGGAGCATGAGCGAGTACACGTTGCGGCCGTTCAGCGGCAGGTTCTGAATCTGGGTGGAACCGACCGTGTTGGCCAGTTTGGAGTCCACCGTGTTCACCGGGGCAGCTTCCTCGGTCACTTCGATGACCTCGGTGGCGCCGCCCACTTCCAGCTTGAAGTCCAGGCGGTAGGTAACGCCCGCGTTGACTTCGATGCCGGACTTGGTTGACGTCTTGAAGCCCGTAGCTTCCACCGTCAGCTTATAGGTACCGATGGGCAGCTCGCGGACGGTGAAGACGCCCCCGTCGTTGGTGTTGGCGGTGTTGGTGAAGCTGGTATTGGGATTGGTTGCCGTGACTTTGGCATTGGGAACGGCCGCGCCGCTCGGGTCGGTAACCGACCCGGTCAGCTGTCCGTTCTGAATCTGCGCCGCAGCTGTGATGGCAAGGCAACAAATCGCCAGCAAAGCCACGCTAAATCGCGCTAGAGCGTTCAGCTTTTTCATTAACTACCCCCTTTGAGAGTAGGTCGCTTCGGTTTTTTTTTGGTTAGCTAGCCAAAAAGTCGATACAACAATGC
>JBOGLL010000349.1:0-10851 GCA_050746065.1 Terriglobales bacterium
TACAGGGCAGGTAGTAGTTCAGCTCGAGCTGGGCGATGGTGTCCTGCGCGTCCAGGGTCTCGCGCACGGCCTGGCGCGTGTTCTCGAAGAACAGATGGCCTTCCTGCCACTCCGGCCGCTGGGCTGCCAAGAAGCTGAGGTCGAGCGCGAGCGGCGGTGTGAAACCGTGGGCCTTGGCCAGTTCGAAAGTGTCGCTGTTGCCGGTGGCGCCGCCGGAGACGAACACGGCAACCCGTTCCACCAGCAGCGTATGAGACAGCCGGTCGGCGACGGCCGTGAGCATCTTGCCCAGGTCGGTTTCGGTATTGAGCTCGCGGCCGAACTCGATGAGCGTGCGCCGATAGTCGTAACGGCGCTTGTAGTAGACGCGGTCCAGGCGTTCCTGAATGCGGCGGCGCACAGGATCAAACAGCAGCGCGGTGACGACGATGGCGGCGATGAGTCCGGCGGTGCCGGCGCCCGGGATCTGGGTCTGAACCAGATTGGCCACCAGTCCGATGCCTCCGAAGAACAGCGCCACGATGGAAGCTGTGGCCAGCGTGTAAGCCATGCCGCGCTTGAAGATCAGGTCCACGTCCATCAGCCGGTAGCGGACGATGGCGTAGCCGAAGGTGAGCGGCAGGAACACCAGCGAGAACGCCGAAACCTTCATCAGCGGCGTGGGAACGGTTCCCGCCAGATAGGGCAGCACGTAGAGCAGGGAAAAGGGTGTGATAGCCAGAATGGCGCCGCGCGTTACCCACTTCATCTGCTGGCGCAGGATGGGGGTGCGGGCTTCGCGATAGGTGTGCCAGAGCACGGCGGCCGCGCCGGCAAACCCGACCATCAGATAAAGCATGTGCAGCCGGTCCAGGTTCCAGCGCAGGAACTCGTTGCCGGCCAGTTGGGTGATGGCCCAGATCTGAAGCCCCAGCAGGGCCAGCCCGGGCAGATAGACCGCAGGCAGGGCCCAGCGGTGGCGCTGGACGAAGTTCTTGTTCTCCGGGAAGGTGAGCGCGAAGTGCAGGAAGAGCGCGGGCTGCAGCAGTCCGGCGACGATGTTGGCCCAGTAGATCATCTGGTCGAAATCGGACCAGGTTTGGTCAGCGGCGCTCAGTTTGCCGGTGTACTTGAAGGAATAGAAGACGAATGAGACCAGGCAGAAAACGTAAAAGTGGGTGGACTTGGGCGCGGTCCAGCGCCGGAGCAGGATATAGAGGCCAATGCCCAGGTACACCAGGGCGATCAGTCGCAGGCCGAAGTTCAGGGACTTGTCGGCCGGGGTGAGGATGACGTTGATTTCCAGGGCTACGCCCTGCCGGACCAAGGTGTAGCCAACCTTGGACCAGATGCCCGCCTGGTACATCATCCGGTTCAGGGTGCCGATGCGGTGCAGTTCCTGCCCGTTGACTGCGGTGAGGGTGTCGCCGGCGCGGATGCCAGCCCGCTCGCCTGGGCCGCCCGGCTGTACGCGCTCAGCACGGATCTGGCCGCCGTCTTCCACCCACCAGACACCGTCTTCGGCGATGGGGAACTTCTGCTCCTGCTGGTAATTGATCCAGGCAAAGATTACCGCCGTTACCGTGAGGACCCCGAGCACGGCGGCAGTAAGCCGAACTTGCAATTCGCGCTTCATGCGCTTAGGACGGCGTTCAACACACTCTCCCGAGGGCGGTGGATGCACGTCGTATTCCAAATTGGAGAACTCGTACATCGAATAAAGTCCTATGTTTGAGTATGTTACCAGAATACCGAATCTTATATCTAGGGTTTCTACGGTTTTTGGAAGCGCCCTGTGGACATACATAGCAAGAAATATCAGAGGCATCTGCCTAGACAGGAACCATGAAACCATCCGGGGCGTACTGCATCAGAGGAGTGGCGGTAGTTTTCGGCCGTACTGCAGGGACACGGGCTCCCCAGAGGCACGACAACTTCTGGCGACTGACTTCCTGAAGAGCATCGAGGATCCTTGCGATACCTGAAGAACGGTAGAGTCCTGCGCCTGCTCCTGTTGGCGCTGGCGGCGGTTCATATTGGCGCCATTGTTGGGTGGGGTAGCCAACCGCCAGGACCGCTGCTTTCCAATCTGCTGCAGTTGGCAGCCAGCCTCCTTGCCGCGGGTGTGTGCGCCGCCAAGGCGCAGGAGGCGCGCGGCCTGATGCGACGCTTCTTTGTGCTGGCAGCCCTTTCGCTGGCCCTGTGGACACTGGGCCAGGTCAGTTTCACCTACTACGAGAATTACCTCGAAGCCTCGATCCCCAGCCTGTCTTTTACGGACGTAGCCTTCCTGAGCTTCTACCTGCCCCTGGCGGCGCTGGTGTTTCTGCGCCCGGCGGTCGAGTCGCAGAAAGTGGAGTGGACGCGTGCGCTGGATCTGGCGCAGGTGGGCGTAGTGTTTTCGGCGGTGTACTTGTACTACTTCTTTTACCTTGCGTCGTTCATGCAGACGCGGGTGGCGATGCTGGAGTGGGTGTTCAACATCGTTTATGACGTCCTGAACCTCTTCCTGATCGGTGGTTTTCTGTACCGCGCGCTGTCGCCGTCGGACCGGGCGTGGCGCGGGCTGTACGGCCGGCTGGCAGCAGTGTGGACGCTGTACGCAGTGGGCGACACCCTGTACCGATACGGGCTGGTGGCGTGGGGTCTAAAGACCGGATGCTGGCTGGACCTGGCCTACAGCGTACCGTTCCTGGCGATGACGGCGGGTTTCACCACGCTGCCGCACGCTCGCGAATCTGCGGCTTCTCCAGCTTGCGACCTTGAACTCGGGGAGCGTGTGTGTTTTCTGCTGCTCGTCCTGGCGCCGGTGGCGGCCATGCTGCTGGCGCTGGATATTGTGCGCACCAACTTCGTCCTGGGAAGCACCATCCTTTTCTCGTCGTTTCTCCTATATAGCGCGCGCCTGGCCATCACCCAGTACCGCAAGCGCAACACGCTGAGGATGCTGGGCGATGCGGAGATGAAGTTCCGGCTGCTGTTTGAATCCAACCCGCAGCCCATGTGGGTGTTCGACAAGGGTACCCTGCAATTCCTGGAAGTGAATCCGGTGGCGGCGGAGAGGTATGGATACTCGCGTGAGGAATTCCTGCGCTTGCGGCTGCCGGGCATCCGTCCGCAAGAGGAAGTGCCGGGCCTGCTCAAGGTGCTGGCCCAAAGCGCGGAGACGACGTACTCAGGCCACTGGCGGCATCGCTCGAAGGACGGCCGCGTGTTCGAGGTGGAGGTGGCCGCGCGGAACATCACATTCGCCGGCCGGCCGGCGCGCCTGGTGATCATCAACGACGTCACCGAGCGCAAGCTGCTGGAAGCCCAGTTCCGCCAGGCGCAGAAGATGGAGGCCGTGGGCACGCTGGCGGGCGGCATCGCGCACGACTTCAACAACCTGCTCACCGTGATCTCCGGCTACAGCTACATGCTGAAAGAGACGCTGGCCGACGACCGCAAGCTCGCCGAAGACATTACGCAGATCGAGCAGGCGGCGGAGAAGGCCGCCGCGCTCACCCGGCAACTGCTGGCCTTCAGCCGCCGCCAGGTGCTCGAACCCAAAACCATCGTCCTGAACGATGTGGTGCGGGGCATGGAGAAAATGCTGCGCCGGGTGATTGGGGAAGACGTCGAGCTGATCACCGTGCCTTCACCCGACCTGGGCCTGGTGCGGGCCGACCCCGGGCAGATCGAACAGGTGCTGATGAACCTGGCAGTGAATGCCCGTGACGCCATGCCCAAGGGCGGCAAGCTGGTGTTTGAAACCGAGAACGTGGAACTGGACGAGGCCTATGCACGTTCCCATATGGGTGCGCGCACCGGAAGGTACGTGCAACTGGCGGTTAGCGACACCGGTACGGGGATGGATGCAGAAACCATGTTGCACATCTTCGAGCCTTTCTTCACTACCAAGGGTATGGGCCGGGGGACAGGCCTAGGGCTTTCTACCGTCTACGGCATCGTGAAGCAGAGTGGAGGATACATCTGGGCATACAGCGAGCCCGGCCACGGCACTACCTTCAAGATCTACCTGCCCCTCGTGCAGGGCGAAACGGAACCGGCGCCGGCGGAATCCCGCGAGCCGGCGCGGCACGGTTCCAGCACGGTTCTGCTGGTGGAAGACGACGAAGCGCTGCGCGACCTAGCGACGCGCATCCTGCGGCAGCATGGCTATTCCGTTCTGCCGGCATCCGGCGGCGCCGAGGCGGAACTGCTGTGCCGGCGCTTTGAAGGCAAGATCCACCTGCTGGTCACGGACGTAGTGATGCCCGGCATGAGCGGGGCCAAGCTGGCTCGGCGCCTGCGCCGGCAGCGTCCGGAGATCCGCGTGCTGTTCATCTCCGGTTATACCGACAACGTGCTGCAGCACGGCATTCTGAAGTCCAACACCGCTTTCCTGCAAAAGCCCTTCACCGCCAACTCCCTGGCGGAAAAGGTGGCCAGCGTGCTGGAAGCAGTACCGAGTGCTCGGTACCCAGTACCTAGTACCTAGGACCGAGTGCAGAGTACAGAGTACAGAGTGCAGACAACTGAAGTACGTCTTTGTGTTAGGTTTTGAGGGCGAGAAAAAATCAGGGGAAGCCCGGCAGGAGCCGGGCTTCCCCAACCAGAAGCGACAGAGGCGATCAAACAATTGGACGCAGGGCCGGGCCGCGGAGTTGCCTGGGAAACAGCAGCGAAAGCTGCATTCCTCTCGCGCTGCGGCGGCAGGGCTGAAGCCGTGCCCTGATGCAAAAACTTCTCCTCTTAACCCTGAGACGGTTCCATGGAGCGTCAGGAAGGCTTCGTCAGCGTTGACGGACACCGCATGCGCTACGTGCGTGCGGGCGTGGGCCCGCCACTGCTCTTGCTCCACGGGCTTTTGGGATACTCCTTCTCCTGGCGCTTGAACGAAGCGTCGCTGGCGCGGCATTCCACGTTCTACGCCGTGGATCTGCTGGGAGTGGGCGGGTCCGACCGGCCGCGTGGTCTCGACAACGGGCTGCACGCGCAGGCGCGGCGCATGCTGCGGGTGATGGAGGAACTGGGGCTGGAGTCGGCTGATGTGCTGGGTACGTCGCACGGCGGGGCGCTGGCCCTGATGATGGCGGCGCTGGCCGTCCGGGAAGGGCGGCCGCGCGTGAAAAGCCTGATTCTGGCCGCGCCCGCGAACCGCTGGTCGAAGCACGGAAGGATCTTCTCGCGAGTGCTGGGGAACCCGCCTTTGCGCTGGATGCTGCCGGCTCCCATGCGCTGGCTCACCCCGCTGTTCGGAGGATTGTTTGTGGCGCGTCAATACGGCGACCGCAAACGCATTTCTCCCGGCACGGTGGAAGGTTACTCGCGTCCCATGCTGGCGCCGGGCGGCTTCGAATACGGACTGGATATTTTGCGCACGCTGCGGCGCGACCTGCAGGAGACGGCCGGGCTGCTGCCGCACATCGCGCACCTGCCGGTGCTGTTGGTGTGGGGCATGCGCGACCACATCGTGCTGCCCGAGTCGCTCGCGCCGCTGCGCGCCTGCTTCCGCCAGGCGGAACTCGTGCTGATCGAGGGCGCCGGACACGTGCCGTACGAAGAGTTTCCGGAAGAGTTCAACCGGGCGGTGGGCACGTTCCTGGCAGGAACTTCGCGAGTGGGGTAGCGTATCAAGTGGGAGCAGCGGCGTCCGGGCGGGTGGCCGTGCATCCAAGCCAACGTGAGTACATCCCTGAAGCGCGTGCTGGTGCTGATGGTGGGATGGTCGTTCGTGCTGCTGGGGATCGCCGGGCTGTTTCTTCCCATCCTGCAGGGCGTCCTCTTTATTCTGATCGGCCTGTTCATTCTTTCCAGCGAGTACGTCTGGGCGCACCACCTGCTAGAACGGCTGCGGGTGCGCTATCCCCGACTTTCTGCGCTGGCGCATCGTGCCAAGGAGCGGGCGCAACAGTGGATGGCGAAGATTGGGCGACGAGATACTGAGTCGGGATGATCGAGGCCCTCAAATCCGCAGTGCGCAGCCTGGACCGCGAGGCCTGGATCCGGTTCTTTATCGCCGTCGCCGGGCTGAGCATCGCGTTCCTGGCGGCGGTGTACTCCACCGTGTTCCGCGAGCAGGGAAACGTGCTGGGCGTAGCCATCGCTGCTTCCGCAGCGTTGCTGATCGCCGGTGTTGTGGCCCTGACCACGGTGCCTTATCTGGCGCGGCGCGTGGCCCTGGAGCGGATGCGCCAGGTGTTCGACTACGACCTCACGCGCGAAGGCATTGTGTACCTGGTGGTGGCGCTGGTGATCGGCGTGGCTGCGCTGAACACGGGCAATAACCTGTTGTTCATTGTGCTGGCGGCCATGCTGGCAGCGGTGATCGCCTCGGGTGTAGCTTCGGCGGGAGTGCTGCGCGGTGTGGAACTGGAAGTCTCGCTGCCGGCGCACATTTTTGCCGGCAGCCCGGTGAGCGGGCGGCTCACGCTGACCAACACACGCCGATCGTCGCCTTCGTTTTCCGTGAGCGTGGTACCGCCACGCCAGAAAAAGAAAGGCAAGAAGCACTGGAAGTGGCAGCGGTCGGCGTTCGGCTTTCCTTTCAAGCGTCCGCCGGAAAAGCAGTGGTTCCGGCTGCAGGACTGGGACGTGAGCTGCGCCGAGGACGAACCCTTGCAGTCCGGCATCCTGAACGGGCCGGTGTATTTCCCCTATCTTGCGGCGAAGGCCTCGGGAACAGCGGAAATGGAGCTCAACTTCCGGCGGCGCGGACGCTACCAGCAGGACGGCTTCGGAGTATCCACGCGCTTCCCGTTTTCGTTTCTGATCAAGACGCGGCTGGTGCCTCTGCAGCGCGAAGTGATCGTGTATCCCTCAGTAGACCCGACCGACGAATTCTTTGAAGTGCTGCCCATGATCACTGGCGAGTTCGAGGCATTTGTGCGCGGGCGGGGATACGGACTCTATCGCATCCGCCAGTACGAGCCGGGTGACAGTGCGCGCCACGTGCATTGGAAGGCTTCCGCCAAGACCCAGTCGCTCAAGGTGCGAGAATTCACCCGCGAGGACGAACGGAAGCTGCGCATAGTGTTCGATAATCCGCCGCCGCCGGCGGTCTCGCCGGAAAACTACGAAACCGCCGTGGCCCTGGCGGCGTCGCTGGCCTGGCACTTCGACCAGGAAGACACCGACCTCTCCTTTGCCGCGGGCGGTTATTCCGGGGCGGCCGACCTGCACGAGTTCCTGCGCTACCTGGCGCTGATCGAACCGCGCGATGACGCGCCCGTACTCGATGATCTCGAGGTCACGGACGACTACAACATCATCCTCACCGCGCGCCCGCGCGGGAGCATCCCCACGCGGCTGTGGGCGTGCTCGTATTTTGTCTTCATCGAAAAGGACGGCGGCGCGGCCGAACCGGCCGCCGCATCGCAACCCAGCGGCCAGCCAGCGTCGGCGTAGGCACCAGCGCCGGGTCCCGCAAGAGCGGGACCCCGCGCCACACAAGAGTGCAGTGACCTTGCGAGTGTGGAGGCGTCGGCCACTCGACACTGAGCGGCAGGTAGCTCAGGTTGAAAGCTCGCGGCAAGCAGGGGTACGATGGCTTCGCGAGATCCAACACCATTCCATTAACCTGATTTTCACCTGATCGTGAAGGAGAGGAATCATGAAACGCCATCTGACAACACTCTTGGCCTTGTTCCTGGCGGGCGTGCTGGCGACGCCGGCCCTGGCCTGGCAGAGCAGCAAGAAAAAGAAGAAGACGACAAGCAAGATCACATCGCCGGTAGTGCCTGCGGGCACGGAAATCAGCATGCGCATCATTGAGGACTTGGATTCGGGCAAGGCGCAGCCGGGCGACGAGTTCCACGGCACGCTGACTGATCCCATCGTGTCGAATGGAACCACACTCTATCCCAAGGGCGCAGACGTGACCGGTCGCGTGGTGGCGGCACGGGATTCCGGCCGCCTGAGCCGCCCCGGCGTCCTCGAACTGGAACTGACGCTGGTGAAGTACGGCACCAAGCAGTCGGCGCTGAGCACGCAGCCCTTCAAGCTTGAGGGCAAGTCACACACCAAGAGTAACGTGACCAAGATCGGCGGCGGCGCGGCGGCCGGCGCCATCATCGGGGCCATTGCAGGTGGCGGGAAGGGAGCAGCCATCGGAGCAGCCGTCGGCGCAGGAGCGGGAACCGCCGTGGCAGCGGCTACCGGCAAGCAGGAGGCCAAGGTAGAGTCGGAGGCGGTGCTGGTGTTCGTAACCAGCGCGCCTTCCACGGCTCCTACGACCAGCTCCAGCGCAGCAAAGCCAAGCAGCGCGGCAAGCACGTCGAGCGCGGGTGTGAAGTCCTATGACGATGACGATCCTGCGGCACAGAGCTTCAGCGCGCGCGACCGCCGGGTGATCAACAACTGCTTCCGCGAGCACGCCAGCGACCTGCCTCCCGGCCTGGCCAAGCGCGAGTCGTTGCCGCCGGGTCTGCAGCGCCAACTGGAAAAGAACGGCACGCTGCCGCCGGGATTGCAGAAGCGGGTGCAGCCCCTGCCTGGATTGTGCGAGAACGATCTGCCCAAGCTGCCCAGCAGCCTGGAGCGCGTGATCTTCAGCCGGCGCGTGATGCTGATCGATTCGGCGTACAAAATTCTCGACCTGTTTGACCTGGACGAGGAATAGCGGGCACAGCAAGAGAAAAAACCAACCACGAAGGACACGAAGAGCACGAAGGAGTCTTGCAAACATCTGCCTTGGGAGATTAGTGCGGGGAGTCTCGTGAGAGGCGGCCGCGCCAAAACCCAGATCCTCGACTCCGGCGCTCCGCGCCTGCGCTCGGGACGACGATTCAAGAAGCAGACTAACTTCTAGTATGATATGCGCCTCTCGAGCGGAGGGGGTGGCTATGGGCACCATCCACGACCTGGTGAAGGACCGCACGCCGTACAGCGTGAACGCCGACGACAGCGTGATGCAGGCCGTCCACATGATGGTGGACAAGAACATCGGCGCCGTGGCCGTGCTGCGTGACGGAGAACTGGTGGGTGTCTTTTCCGAGCGCGACCTGATGAAGCGCGTGGTGGCCGCAGGCCGCGGTCCCGGCTCCACCCAGGTTTCCGAAGTCATGACTCCGCGCCCGCGGACGGTCTCGCCCAACGAGACCTTCGAGAACTGCATGTTCATCATGCGCGAGCACGGCTTCCGTCACCTTCCGGTGGTGGAGGCAGGCCAGCTCTTCGGGCTGGTGTCTCTGCGCGACCTGCTGCTGCACGCCGTGGATCAGACCGCGGGAGGCAGGAAACAGGCCGCGTCGTAGACGGCAAGCAGCAGTAAGCAATAAGCCATAAGCGATTCGCACTTCTGCGGGAGGATCCCAGCCAGCAGAGGCTTGCAAACTGCGGCCTGGCTAATTGCTTACTGCTTATTCCTCGGCGCCTGCAACCCGACACCTGCGACCTGACACCTGTATTGCGCTACAATCGCCGCAGATTTTCCTCCCCATGAGCTTCTCTGCGGTGGTAAGGCGGCTGCGCAAAATCGCCGGGCGCGATGCCGTCCTGGATTGCCCCGAAGACCTCATGCTCTACGAGTACGACGCCGGCCTGGCGCGCTCCACGCCGCGCGCCGTCGTTTTTCCACGCACCACCGAGCAGGTGTCCGACATCATGAGGCTGGCCACGGAGACGGGTGTGCCCGTTGTTCCCCGCGGCGCCGGCACTGGACTGAGCGGCGGCTCGATCGCGCTGGGCGGCGGAATCATCCTCGGGTTCGCGCGCATGAACCGCATCCTGGAAATTGATCTCGCAAACCAGCGCGTCGTGGTACAGCCGGGCGTGGTGAACCTTGAACTATCGAATGCGGTGCTGCGCGACGGCTACTATTTCGCGCCCGATCCTTCCAGCCAGAAGGCGTGCACCATCGGCGGGAATGTGGCGGAAAACTCTGGCGGGCCGCACACCCTGGCCTACGGCGTCACCGTGAACCACGTCACGGGAGTCGAAGTGGTGCTGCCCGACGGCCGGGTGGTGGAGTTCGGCGGCAAGGCACTGGACGCTTGTGGCTACGACCTCACCGGGTTCTTCGTGGGTTCGGAGGGCACACTGGGCATTGCGACGAAGATTACGGTGAAGCTCACGCGACTACCCGAGTCGGTGGTCACCATGCTGGCGATTTTCGACACCATCGACGATGCCGCGAACACGGTGGTTGCCATCACCTCCGAAGGCATTACGCCGTCTGCCCTCGAACTGCTCGACGGGTGGACGCTGCGCACCGTAGAGGAAGCCACGCACGCCGGCTATCCCATGGATTCCGGCGCCGTACTGCTGATCGAGGTGGAAGGGCTGCGCGAAGAAGTGGAGGAGCAGGCCGAAGCGGTGCGCACAGTCTGCCTGCAACAAAAAGCGCGCGAAGTACGGCGCGCGCGCGATGAGCGCGAGCGTCAACTGCTGTGGGCGGGACGCAAGAACGCGTTCGGCGCTGTCGGCCGTATCTCACCGTCCTATTACGTACAGGACGGAGTGATCCCGCGCACGCGCATCCCCGACACCCTGCGCCACATTGAAAGCGTGGGGAAGAAATACGGGCTCACCATCGGCAACATCTTTCATGCCGGCGACGGCAACCTGCATCCGCTCATCCTCTTCGACGCGCGCGACCCCGGCGAAACCCAGCGCACCCTCGCTGCCGGCGCGGAAATCCTGGAATACTGCGTGCGCGTAGGCGGCTCCATCACCGGCGAGCACGGCGTGGGCATGGAAAAAAGCGATCTGATGCCGCTGATCTTCACCGACGACGACTTGGAAGTGATGACGCGCCTGCGGGCCGCGTTCAATCCGCGCTCCATTTTGAATCCGCAGAAGCTGCTGCCCACCACGCGGAGCTGCCGGGAGACGCTGGCGTCCGAGCATCCGCGCGCCGGGCTGGGAGCGGGAGCATGAGCGCTGCTGCAT
>JBOGLL010000350.1:0-6920 GCA_050746065.1 Terriglobales bacterium
GGTCTGCACGGTGCGTGTGAGGCCGGAGCCTTCCTTGGTCACGGTGACCTCTGCGCCGGCAACGGCGGCGCCGCTCGAGTCGGCGACCGTTCCCTGGATTCCGCCGCGAAACGTCTCCGCGGAGAGCGTCACCGCCAGCATTACCACCACCACCAGAAGCATCAGGCGCGATCTCATCGGATTGCCTCCTCGCAAGACTTCCTCAGGCCGGGATTATAACGCTGGAATCGGTTTCTGGTTTTTCGTTTCTGGTTTCTGGAGAGGGTGGCGGTTTCGCATTCGCATGCCGCCGCGGCCGGGAACACAAAACCGGAAACCAGAAACGAGAAACGAGGAGCGAAGAACGAGAAACCGGAAACCAGAAACGAGAAACCATCGGTTGCAGCGGCCGCCGCACAGTGCGAAAATATAGCTGTACTGCTGGCTTCAACATCCCCGTAGGCCGGGTCCGCTGCAGGCGGGCAGTGGGTCTACTGGAGCTGGTGGATGCTTTCAACATCCCCGTCCCGCTCTTTCGGGACTGAAGGCGGAAACAAAGATGGCAAGCAGCACGCTTTCCACAGCCTGTTCCCTGGAGAACTATCTGGTCCTGCCCGACCACTCCTGCGACGAGCGTATAGCCGCCGCCAAACGCGAACTGGGCACCAGCGTCGTGGTCCTGGGTCACCACTACCAGCGCGACGAAGTGATTCAGTTCGCCGACTTCACCGGAGACTCCTACAAGCTGGCGCAACTCGCGGCGCAGGCCCAGGGACGCTACATCGTTTTCTGCGGCGTGCACTTCATGGCCGAGAGCGCCGACGTTTTGAGCCGTGACGACCAGCAGGTGATCCTGCCCGACCTGAACGCGGGCTGCTCCATGGCGGACATGGCCGAGATCGGCCAGGTGGAAGACGCCTGGGAGCAACTCGTGGGCCTGGGACTGACCGGCGATTCCGGCGACCGCATGACGTCTATCACCTACATGAACTCCACGGCTGCCATCAAGGCATTCTGTGGCGAGCGCGGAGGCCTGGTCTGCACTTCATCGAACGCCGCGGCCGCGCTCAAGTGGGCGTTTGCCCGAACGCCGAAATCTTTCTTTCTCCCTGACCAGCACTTGGGCCGGAACGTCGCCTACCGCATGGGCATCCCGCTGAACGAGATGGTGGTATGGGATCCGTATCAGCTCCTGGGAGGCAACACTCCCGAAAAACTGCGCAGCGCGAAAGTCATCCTCTGGAAGGGGCATTGCTCCGTGCATCAGCGCTTTCTTCCGGAACACGCAGACCAGATGCGGCAGAAGCATCCAGGGATTCACGTCATCGCGCATCCCGAATGCCGCTGGGAGGTGTGCGAGAAGGCCGACTCCATCGGTTCCACGGAAGGGATCAAGAAGAAAATCACCGAGGCGCCGGCAGGGTCGAAATTCGCCGTGGGCACGGAGATCCACCTGGTGAACCGGCTGGCCCGGCAGAACCCGGACAAGCTGGTGATCACGCTCGACGATTCCGGGTGCCTGTGCACCACCATGTTCCGCATTTCCCCGCAACATCTGCTGTGGGCGCTGGAGAACCTGGCGGAAGGCAACGTGGTGAACCGCATCGAGGTTCCGGCCGAGGTCAAACGCGGCGCGCGCCTGGCGCTTGACCGCATGCTGGAAATCCACTGAAGCGAGTACCGAGGTGCGAGTACCGAGTGGCGAGAACTGGGGATTTTGTAATTTGGTAATTGAGTAATTGGGGAGCAATCGAGGCTTGGAAAATCCTGCAATTACACAATTACACAATTACCAAATTACCCAATCACCATGGCTGACCGCACGTTCACGCTGGACGAAGCCCAGGGCTTGCTGCCCGTCCTGGAGTCGCTGCTCAAGCGGGCCCTCGAGGGCAAGAAGCTCATCGAAGCCATCGACGGTGAGTTCCAGGATCTTTCCCACCGCATCTTCCTGGAAGGCGGCGTGCTGATCCACGTTGCGCAGTGGTCAGCGCGCAAGTCCGAGCGTGAGAAGGCGGCGCAGTGCGTCCGGGACTCGCTGGCCGAAATCAACGCCATCGGCGTCCAGGTGAAAGACCTCGATATCGGCTTGCTGGATTTTCCCTGCCAGGTCGGCGACCAGACCATCCTCCTGTGCTGGAAGCTGGGCGAGAAGAGCATCACGCACTGGCACGGTACGGAAGACGGATTCGCCGGCCGCAAGCCCATCGACGCCACCATCGCCAACGCGGGCAAGCCGCGGCCGAGTACCGAGTACTGAGTTGCGAGTTGCGAGTGCCGAGTTGCGAGAATTGGTAATTTAGTAATTTGGTAATTGAGGAGCATGGAGGCTTGGAAAAATCCTGCAATTACCCAATCACCAAATCACAACTCGGTACTCGCAACTCGGTACTCGCTACTCACTTACGGTTTCTTGCCCGGTTTCCAGTGCGGCACAAACGTTGAGTTCGCCAGCCAGCGTACCGGGCCGGCCATCGAAGTGATAGCGTCCACCATGTGCCCAAAATCAATCAGCCTGATCTCGTCGTCGGGCTGGTGATACTGCTGGTGCAGCCCGTAGCTGGAGACGGTGTGTGCCACCACTCCCTCCTTGGCGAGCACGTAGTTGTCGGAACGTTGGAGATACTCCTGGCCGGGATGGGGATCGGCCACCAGGCGCGCGCCGTGCGCGGCCAGTTGCGGACCCAGGTCCGAGCGCTCGTAGCCGGTGAGCCAGAGCGTGCGCGGCGCCACCTTGGGATCGGGGCGTCCGATCATTTCAAACTGCAGGTTGGCGACGATCTGCGACAGCGGCACCGGGGGATGCTCGCGAAAATATTTGGAGCCAAAGCCGCCATTCTCTTCGCTGCCGAAAAAGGCGAAGATCACAGTGCGCCGGGGCCTGGGGCCGGAACTGAGCGCGCGCGCCAGTTCCAGCACGGCGGCCACGCCCGAAGCGTCGTCGTCGGCGCCGTTGTAGATGTTGTCGTTGCTGACTGCCTTGCCCACGCCTACGTGGTCGAGATGCGCCGAAAGCAGGATCGCCTGCTGCTTCAGCACCGGATCGCGACCCGGGATGCTCCCCAGCACGTTCCAGGTGGAGGCCGGTTCCTCCGGCTTGAGGGATGCTTCCAGGCGGATCTCGGTTCCGGGCGGCAGCGCTTCTACGATGGCTGCGACCGCTGAGGTCAGAGCGACGCCAGTCCAGGACATGCCTGGCTTCGATCCCTTGAGTTGTCCGGGCAGTTCCGGCGGATGGGCGGCGAAGGCATCCCAGTTGGAGCGAATCCTCGGAGTTTCCGCCACCAGCACGGCGGCAGCGCCGGCCCCCACCAGGGCAATCGCCTGCCCGAAAATGGAGGCGCCCTCGCGCGGCTTGAGCAACACCACTGCCCCGGCTTGTACCGGATCGGGGCTTGCGGACGTGCCGTCGATCTTCTGCAACGGCCCGGAGGTTCGCTCCCGGGCCAGGTTCATCACCACGAATTCGTCCCCGTGTTTCCAGCGTGTTTCTCTTGCGCCGGGCGCGCTGAAGATCAACTCGGGCGGTGATGCCAGTTCGCGCCGGGAGAGTTCCACGGTCTGCACGTACCCGCCCTGATCGCCGAGTGGTTGGACACCATACTGACGGAGCTGAGTGGCAATGTAAGTGGCCGCCACTAGTTCGTCATGGGAGCCGCTGCCACGGCCGCGAAGAGCATCCGCGGCCAGGAACTCCAGGTGGGCCCGCACGGTGCGCTCGCGCACCGTGGCAAGTGGAGAAGCCTTTGCCGGCTGCGTCCAGGCCTGTGGCGGCGAGAGTGTTGCCAACCATAGGAGAGCGACAACCGTGTTTCTATTTCGTCGGTGATTGAAACTCAAGCAGCTTCTCCCGGAGCCCTCGGGTTGCATCCAATGCGAAACAGCGCAGAGGCGGCGCTCGTTCTTTGCTAGAATCACACAATTCTGATCAAGAGGCCAAAGATGACGAACAGAAGGCTGCTCGGAGGGTTGGGTGGGCTGGTAGTGATCTCGGCCCTGGTGCTGGGATGTAACGGCTTCTTCTCAGATGAGGACGGCGGCGACGGGGGCACCACCGCTCGATTCGTTTACGCCGCGAACTCCGGCTCCAACAACATCTCCGGGTTCGTTGCCAATACCACCACGGGCGCGCTCACTCCGGCGACCAATTCACCCTATGCCGCGGGCACCAGTCCGGAGTCGGTTGGCTCCGACGAACTGGGGCGCTTTCTGTTCGCGGCCAACAGCGCGGGCGGAGTTTCCGCATATCTTATCGACCGTAGCAACGGCTCGCTGACCCAGGCTACGGGATCGCCGTTCGCTGCCGGCATTGCGCCCTTTGCCATCGGGGTTGACCCCGATGGCCGCTTCCTTTACGTGGGTAACAACGGGTCGTCCAATGTCTCAGGTTTCTCGATTACCGCGGCCACGGCCGCGCTTACGCCCGTGCCCAACGCCACGTTTGCCACCACGGCCAATCCTCTGCGCCTGCGCGTAGACCCTGCCGGGCGCTTCGTGTATGTGGCCACCGGCGCAACCGGCACGGACATATTCCCCATCAACAGCGATGGTTCACTGGGCACGCGCATCACGCAGGGGCCCACGATCGGAAGGGAATCACAGGACGTGGTGGTGGAGCCGCTCGGCCAGTTTGCTTACGTGGCTGATGGAATTGACGGTGTGTCAGCCTATGCCGTCAACGCCTCCTCCGGGGCTTTGACGTTGATTCAGACTACCGGCGGCGCGGACTTCTTCACTGTCGGCACTACACCTGTGGCCCTGGCGGCGAGTCCGAACGGCGACTTTCTCTACGTGGCGAATTTTGGATCGAACAACATCAGCGGATTCAGGATCGGGGCTGACGGCCGCCTTACCGCCGTGACCGGTTCTCCTTTTGCCGCCGGCACGAATCCAGTGTCACTCAGCGTGGATCCCTCCAACAGCTTTCTGTACGTAGCCAACCAGGGAGGCGGCATTTCCATTTTTACCATTGCTGCCACCACAGGCACGCTGTCCTCGGGAGGAACGGCCACCACCGGTACCACGCCGGTGTCGGTGGTCGCTACGCCGTAATCAGTCCCGGGCCGCAGGCCCTGGTGTAAAATCCCGCCTCGCCGGCGACCCCGGCCCACTTCCATGAGGGCCAGATGACCAACGTTCGCACTATCGGAATCTCGACCGGAGGAGGCGACTGCCCGGGCTTGAACGCCGTGATCCGGGCGGCGGTGAAGGCCGCCATCCTCAAGTACAAGTGGCGCGTCATCGGCATTCAGGACGGATTCGACGGGCTCATCTGGCCCGACGAGAAATGCCGTGAGCTCACGCTCAAGGACGTGAGCGGAATCCTGACTCGCGGCGGCACCATCCTGGGAACCACCAACCGCGGCAATCCCTTCCAGTACAAGGTCGTGGAAGACGGCAAGGAGATCGTGAAGGACCTCTCCGCCGACGTCATCAAGAATGCGCGCGCCATCGGGCTCGATGCCATCATCGTAATCGGCGGGGACGGCACGCAAAAGATCGCGCTCGACCTTCATCAAAAAGGCCTGAACGTGGTGGGCGTACCCAAGACTATTGACAACGATCTCTCCGCCACCGAGATCACCTTCGGTTTTGACACCGCTCTGCACGTGGCCACTGATGCCATTGACCGCATCCACACCACGGCCGAGTCGCACCATCGCATCATGATCATCGAAGTGATGGGGCGCGACGCCGGGTGGATTGCGCTGGAGGCCGGCATCGCCGGCGGAGCCCACGTCATCCTCATTCCCGAAATTCCGTTCACCATCGAGCGCATCTGCGAATACGTGAGCCAGCGCGAGTCCCTGGGCAAGCGTTTCACGCTGGTGGTCATGGCCGAGGGCGTAAAGCTGCCCGGCGACCTGGCCCGGCGTGCGGAAGAAGAGAAGCGCTCGCGGCTCCGGCCGGGTGCAGTGTCCAATCTCATCGGGGAAGCCATCTCCGCCGTCACCAAGCGCGAGACCCGGGTCACCGTGCTGGGGCACATTCAACGCGGAGGCTCGCCTTCGCCCTTCGACCGCATCCTTTCCACTCGTTTCGGCGTGGCCGCGGTAGACCTGATCGCGCGCGGTGAGTTCGGCAGGATGGTCTGCCTGCGGGCGGCACGCATTCAAAGCGTGGACATCGCGGAGGCCGTGGGCGCCATGAAAAGGGTGGAGCCGGACGGCGAGATGGTGCAGACCGCGCGTTCCATCGGCATCAGCTTCGGCGACTGACGAAACCGAGGCGAGCCCCCACCTTTCCACAAGGAGATTTCTTGACTGGTGTTGCCCCACCCTTATCGCGCCCGCTTTTGGCGCGATAGGGTGGGAGGTTCCTAAGAACAAACTGGTGCTGCCCCACCCTTATCGCGTCCGTTTTTGGCGCGATAGGGTGGGCTTCAAAACAGAATCCGAGTCCAACCTGGCAATCGAAGAATTCCGAGCTATGCTCTCCCCATGCCCCGGCGCCTTCGCCGCTTTCCACAAGCTCGCTGCCTGCACTTCATTACTTTCTCCTGCTACCGCCGCGAACCCAGACTGGGCACGGCGAAGGCCCGCGACACCTTCGAGGCTGAACTCGAGCGCGTCCGCAAGTGGTATGGTCTGTGTGTTGTGGGTTATGTGGTCATGCCGGAACATGCTCATCTTCTGGTTGGAGAACCGGAGCGCAAGTCGCTTCCGATTGCCATCCAGATGCTGAAGCAGAATGTGTCTCGCAAGATGGTCCCGGGGCCGTTCTGGCAGGCCCGTTACTACGACTTCTTGGTGTGGGATCCGAAGACGCGGATCGAGAAGCTACGCTACATGCACCGCAACCCGGTGAAGCGGGGACTGGTCGAAAGCCCCGAGGACTGGCGCTGGAGCAGCTTCAATCACTACGCCACCGGTTGCGACGGAATCGTGGAGATTGAATCCGAGTGGACGGCACGGCGACAGGAACGTATGGGAATCACGCTA
>JBOGLL010000351.1:0-3187 GCA_050746065.1 Terriglobales bacterium
ATGACGTCGTCGGGCGCCGCTATCCGGCGGACGAGGAGTCGTATCACCTGCCGCGGGAAACACAGGCGGCGCTGGAAACCATCAGCGCGCGAAAACGGGCGATGGCAAGATAGGGACTCTGACTTTGACATTCCGAGCGAGCCGGAAGGAGTCCGCAAGGCGGACGACCGACGGCGAGTCGAGGAAGCCCTAGAACCCTGCCACCCGATGGATAGGGATTCCTCGACTCGCGCTCCTTCCCTGCGTTCAGTCGAGCTCGCTCGGAATGTTCCATGAGCCCTCATGCAGATCCTTCTCACCACCTCCGAAATGCGTGCCGCATGCCGCGCCGCCAAAACTCGCGGGCGGCTGGGCCTGGTGCCCACCATGGGCGCGCTGCATGAGGGACATCTTTCCCTGGTGCGCGTGGCTCGCGCGCAATGCCAAACGGTCTCAGTTTCCATCTTTGTGAACCCTGCGCAGTTCGGCCCCAATGAGGATCTTGCAAAGTATCCACGAACCTTCGAGCGCGACTGCGAACTACTGGAGCGGGAAGGCGTGGACTTGTTGTTTGCGCCTTCGGTTCAGGAGATGTATCCCGCAGGCGCAGCCACCTGGGTAACGGTGGAGGGCTTGAGCCAGAAGCTCTGCGGGCGCTCGCGGCCCGCGCATTTCCGAGGCGTGACCACGGTCGTATCGAAGTTGTTTCACATCGTCGAGCCCGACCTCGCCTTCTTTGGACAGAAGGACGCGGCGCAATGCACCATCCTGCGCAAAATGGTGCGCGATCTCGATCTTCCCGTGGAGCTGGTGATTGGCCCCATTGTCCGTGAGCCCGGCGGCCTGGCCATGAGCTCGCGCAACTCCTACCTGAACCCTGAGCAGCGGCGCTCGGCTACCGTGCTCCATCGCGCGCTCTCCCGCGTGGCGGAACTGGCAGGAAAGGGCGAGCGGCGTGCATCCAAGTTGATCGACGCTGCCCAGCGCATCTTCCTCGAAGAACCGGATGTGCGGCTGGATTATGTCGAGATCGTGGACAACGACACGCTGGATCTTGTGGAAGACATTTCGCGCGGCGCGCTGGTGGCTGTGGCCGCCTATGTCGGCTCGACGCGCCTGATTGACAATCTGCTGCTTCCGCAGCAGAGTTCACCAGCATCATGAAAGCCGTCGTCATCACTCGTCCCGGCGGACCCGATGTGCTGGGAGTCGAATGCGACGTTCGGGAAAGTAGTGATCCGGATTGCGGAGCAGGCCTGACGCTTCTGCGCTAGAGACGTAGCTAGCTACGTCTCTACGGTTTGCCTCTGTGTTCTCCGCGTGCTCTGCGGTGGAACAAAACGCTACTCTACCGCCCGCACTCCGCCGGACAGCACTGTGCGCCAGCCCTGCTCGGTGCGCACCTTGAGGAAGCCGTGGGCATCGAGTCCATCGGTGATGCCCTCGAATCCTCCGTTTTCATCTACGCGCACTGCCTTGCCGCGCGCATAGGAAGAGCTTTCGACAAAGCGGCGCAGCACGGATTCCCGCGCTGCCGGTGCATCCGGCGCAGTCAGCGCGCGATACTCACGGTCAAGAGCCTTGAGCAGCGCGGCTGTGAGTTCCACCCGCGACCACGTGCGTCCGGTGGCGAGTCGCAGCGAGGTGGCGGTGGAGCGCAGGTCAGCGGGCAACCGCTCGTGGTTCACGTTGAGCCCGATGCCGACTACCACGTAACGGACACGAGTGGCTTCCGCATGCATCTCCGCCAGGATGCCGCAGAACTTTTTTTCGCCCAGCAGCAGGTCGTTGGGCCAGCGCAGGTCGGCCTCCAGGCCGGTGACGTGTTTCACTGCCGTGCGCGCCGCGAGGCCGGAAGCCAGTGTGAGCAACAGAATTTCCGCCGGCGCCATGGCAGGACGTAACAACACCGATACATAGATCCCGGCCGACTTTTCCGAATGCCAGCCCTGCCCTCCGCGTCCGCGGCCGGAGGTTTGCTCTTCCGCGAGAAACACGCTGCCCTCCGGCTCCCCGGCCGCCGCCGCAGCCAGTGCTTCCGCGTTGGTCGAGCCGGTGCGGAAATAATGATGAATGCGCGCCGCGAACAGCGTGCCCTTGAGCATGGGCGCGAGCACTTCCGGAAGCAGCAGGTCGGGGACAGTCTTGAGCTGATAGCCGGTGGTGGGGTGCCCGGCGATCTCAACGCCCAGCGCGCGCAGTTGTTGCACGAAGCGCCACACCGCGGAGCGGCTCGCGCCGATCTCCTGCGCGATCTTGGTGCCGCTCACCACCACGGTGGCGTGCCCGGCCAGCAGGCGGATGATGTGTCCCAAGCGTCCGTCCGTTCGCGCCGAGACTTCGGCGGCAGGCGTGGGCTTGCGGCGCCGGGTTGTGGAGGCGGGAGCGATGCGGGAGATTATGCGTGAAGCAGTGGTCAGTGGCTAGTGGATAGTGGCTGGAGATTAACTGGGCAGCACCCGCAGGCTCATGTCCACGGCAACGGAAGAGTGCGTGAGCGCGCCCACGGAGATGAACTCCACGCCGGTCTCCGCATAAGCGCGGACATTTTCCAGATTGATTCCGCCCGAGCACTCCAGCGGCACGCGCCGGGTGTGTGAGCCGATTCGCTCGACCGCCTTGGCCACTTCGCTGACTGACATGTTGTCCAGCAGAACGGCCTCGGCACCGTGCTGCAGCGCCTCTTCCAGCTCGCCCAGGGTGCGCACCTCGATTTCGATGGGCTGGTTGCCCTGGCGGTTGCGGTGGGCGCGCTCCAGCGCCTTAGTGATTGAACCCGCCAGCGCGATGTGGTTGTTCTTGATGAGCACGCCGTCGGAGAGGTCCAACCGGTGATTGAAGCCGCCGCCGCAGCGCACTGCGTACTTATCGAGCACGCGCAGTCCGGGTACGGTCTTGCGCGTGTCCAGGATGCGGGCGTGGGTGCCGGCGATGGCGTCCACGAATTTGCGGGTCAGCGTGGCGATACCGCTCATGCGCTGCAGCAGGTTCAATATCACGCGCTCGCAGGAAAGAATGATGCGCGCGTTATGGCGGATGACCGCCACCGGCTGCCCGCGGTGCAAGCGCACGCCGTCGAACACTTCGGGATGGCTGCGCACCTCGGGATGCGAGATCACGTTCCTGTCCAGCGACTCGTAGATTTCGAGGATGCGCGACACCGAGCCCAGTCCCGCCAGAGTCGAGTCCTGTTTGGCCAGGATGGTGG
>JBOGLL010000352.1:0-8827 GCA_050746065.1 Terriglobales bacterium
GTCGAGCTCCGACACTCTCACCGTGATGTCCGGTCCCAGGCTGGAAGTGATGCGCTGGCGAATCAGCCCTGCGACGTCAGGTGAGTAACCGGCAGCGGGAACCACGTTGACCTGGAAGCTGGTCAGGGTCTCCTGAATCACCTGCCCTTCGGCCACGCCCGGCAGGTTCTGAAGAAGACGATAGAAACGGGCCACTTCGCGCCCGTCGGCGCCCAGGATGGTGTCTTCCTGCCGGCCCAAGAGGTCCTGAAGCACTGGAAAGGCTGCGCGTCCGCAAGGACAGGGCTCGGCTGCCCACGCTGCCAGATCGCCCAGCCGATAGCGAATGAAGATCTGGTTGTAGTTGGCGAAGCCGGTGACCACCACCTGGCCGGTTTCTCCCGGTGCAGCATGACTGCCGTCGGGGCGAACGATTTCCACAAGGCCGAAGTCTCGGTGAACATGCAGACTTCCGCGCTCGCACTCGGTGGCGAGGGAGCAATTTTCCACGCTCCCATATTCCTCAAAGACCGGCGCGCGGAAAACGGTTTGCAAAACGCCGCGCATGTCCGGTTCCAGACGCTCACTGCCGGTGATGATTGCTCGGGGATGATGAACCTTCAATCCCAGTTCCCCTATGAGCCGCGCCAGGAGAAAGTTGGCAGCCGCATAACCTGTCATGGTCACTGGCTGAAAGCGATTCAGCGCAGCCACGTAGTCGGGTAGGTTGGCGGGGCTGATGTGGTAGGCAGAAAGATAGAGCTGGTGTTCCCAGCGGTTATAGCGCCAGAAAGGAGGGCGCGAGTTGGCCTGGGGAACGATGGGCCGTCCGCCGAGCATGGAACGGGGGTCGCGGATGCTCACCCCCGCCCAGCGGTAGGATCTTGCTTCGCGCACCGCAATGTTGTGCTGGTGCACCGCAGAGTCCCAATAGACACGTATGGGCGTGCCCGTGGTCCCGCTGGTGGCAAATGCCGGCGGAGGCTTGCGTGCCGAGGTTTCAGTCAACAAGGCCTCGGGGTTGGCACGCACCACCGATTTTTCCAGAAAGGGAAGGTGTTGCAGATCGGACAATGTGAACTTCTCAATCAACGTCTCAGTGAGACCATGGCGCCGAAATGCGTCGCGGTAATAGGGAACCTCCCGATAAGCTCGCTGCACCTGGTGGCGCAGCTGCGCCTTTACAAATTCATCCACACGTTCGGCAGACCAGGATTCACGCTCGGCGTATTCGCGCCAGGTTTTCTCGAAGACCGCGCCCAGGCGCCGCCGCGCCCAGTACCAGCCGTAGGCGTTGATACCGAGCTGCTGCATCCACACTGGACTCGAGGCGTAGATACGCTCCAGCCACTTGTTAGCCACGGGTGGGGCCTTCCGGTTTGCGCAGGGTAAGCAGCGCTGCCTTGGCCCGTCGCGGGGGATGGAGGTCGACTCTCCGCAGGAAGAGCCGCGAAAAGACCGGGCCCAGCAGAGAGAACGGGATCCTGACAAAGCGGTTCAGCAAGGAATAATAGCGCTCGTAGCCCAGCCAGCGCTCCTCGAAGTACTCCAGCTTGGCCAGTGAGAGCCCCGAAGGCTGCACCAGGCGCACCTGCAGCGCCTCCGGATCGTAGTGGCGCTGATAAAAGACCGGCTGCCCGTCTGACGGCTTCTTGAAGTAAATCTCGTGGCTGATGGTGGTTTCGCGGTAGGCGTGGTCGAAGGGAACGGTCAAGCTGCACAGCCCGGCGGGCTTGAGCACGCGTGCCATCTCACGCATGGCCTGGGAGTCGCCCAGGTCTTCGATGTGCTCGACGACGGAGATGGCGTAGACCTTGTCGAAATGAGCATCCGGATAAGGGAGCGCGCGCGCGTCCTGTGCTTCCATGCGGTAGGCGGCGCCGGCAGGGGGAGCGCCCAGCCGGGCCACGTAATGGGAATACTCGTCAAAGAAATAGGGGAAAAGGTCGGTGGCGAATACTTCGGCGCCGGAGCGATAGCAGAGATACAGCGAAGGCAGCTTGGGGCTGCCAACATCCAGCACCCGTTCGCCCGGCCGGACATCGAGTTCGCTGAGCACGGCAGGCACTTCGACGTTGCGCCAGTAATTGCAAGGCTCGAGCAGCATGCGCAGGGCGTCTTTGCTGTGGCCGGCACCGAAGGACTTGAGCGCAACTCGATATCCGAAGCGGTAGATGTCCGCGAGCCCGACCTGCGCCGGCTTGGGGGGCGGGCTGGGGCGGTGGTCGCGGGTCAAGTTTTTCCTGCCTTGCCGGCTGCAGTCGCCGATTGCGGGCACGAGGCCGGCTCCACAGCGCATTCGTAGGCTTGCCGAAGCTGGGCTGTGAGGGCGGTCCAATTGTATTGCCGCTCCACCAGGGCACGTCCGGTCTGGCCCAGGCGGCGGCGGAGGTCGGCGCTGCCGAGCACACGCAGGACTTCCGTGACGAAATCAGGGGGCGAGTCAGCAACCAGAATGTCCTCTCCCGGCGTGACCTGCAGTCCTTCGCAACCAATGGTAGTGCTGACCACGGCCTTGCCCATGGCCAGCGCGTCGAGAATCTTCAGGCGGGTGCCGCCTCCATCGAGAATAGGGCAAATGAAGACCCATCCCCGCGCCACCCAAGGGCGAATGTCCTCGGGATTGGGCACGACGGTGATGGACGGATCGCGCTGCGCCCAGCGCACGAACGATTCGGCAGGGTCGCGGCCCGCCACATACAGGCGCAGCTGAGGACGCTGCTGCTTGAGCAACGGCCACACCTGGTTGATGAAGAACTCCAGCCCGGAAAGATTCGGATACCAGCGCAGAGAGCCGGCAAAGACCAGGTTGTCGGGTTCCTCGGCATCGGGAATGGGCGCAAAGTATTCGGTGTCAGTGCCATTTTCCACCACATGCACATGCGCGCGGGGATCGAGCGAAAGCAGGTGGCTGCGGTCTTGCTCCGACACGGTCACGTTGGCGTCAAAGCGGTGGCAGAGTTCCTGTTCCAGGCGCTGGAGCTTGCCGGCCTGGTCACGGAGATAGAGGCGGGCGAGGGGATTGCTCTCCTTGTCGGCGCGTCGCGCCATCATCGCCGATTCGCAATTGTGGTGGTTGAGCACCAGCCGCCGGGAAGGGTGCTCGAAAAAATAGAGGCCGAGATCAATGGAATCAAAATGCACCAGAGACAGCTCCGTCTCCTGCAGAACGTGCTTCCAGCGATCGTCGAGTGGTCGAGACCACAGCGAGCGACAGGGATACGGCGCGCGCTGGAAAGGGCTGAAGCCCAGCCGCGCCCACCACCCAGGGCTTCGCCAGGGGATGGGAAGCTCCCAGAATTCGACGCGCGCACAAAATCCGCCCAGCTTGCGGCGGTATTCCTCCAGTTGCTCTGGGGTCGCGCTGTGCCGGTTGAAGGCGACGAGGGTAACCTCATAGTCATGCGCCACGCTGCGCAGAAGATGAAAACTACGCTGCGAGCTCCCGCCCCGCGGAGGAAAAGGGATGAAGTGGGAAAACCAGACCAGTTTTCGGGAATTCGGCATGGCTGAAGCGGTCCGCCGCCGCCTCCGCGGATGCCGGCCGCATTGCTTCCTCATGGCTTCCTTCGTATTCTTGCACCAGGAAGCAGCTCATGTCCAAGAGCAAGATTTCGGTCATCATGCCGGTATTCAACGGGCTTTCCCCCTTGAAGGCTTGTTTGGATTCGGTGCTGCGAGCCGCGGATCACTACGGCGAAGCCGAGGTGATCGTGGTGGACAACGGTTCCACGGACGGCACCTACGAGTGGATGCAGCAGGAGCACGGGCCGACGCTGCGAATTCTGCGCCTGCCCGAGGTCACCATTTCCGCGGTGCGCAACCATGGCGCGCGCCAGGCTAGAGGCGAATACCTGAGCTTCATCGATTCCGATTGCCTGGTTCCGGAAAACTATTTTGATCGCGCCATGGAAGTCTTCCGGGCCGTGCCCGCGGACGCCGCGGGTTGCGAATGTGAGCTGCCTCCCGAGGCGGGATGGATGGAGGAGACCTGGGTGAGGCTGCACTGGATTCAAGACGGCTATGTTTCCTACCTGTACGGTGCCAATTTCCTGATCCGGAGAAGCGCGTTTGAGAAGGTGGGAGGCTTTGATGAAGGGTTGCTGACTGGAGAAGATGCGGAGCTGGCACAGCGGCTGCTGGCCGCCGGCTTCAAGGTCTACCGCGCGCAGGCAATTTCGGCCGTGCATCTGCGCAATCCGAAAACCCTCTACGCTTTTTTTCAAAAACAGATCTGGCACGGCTTGGGTATGTTCGGAACGGTGCGAGGCAACCTGCTCGACAAGCCGTTTGTGATGACGCTGGCGCATCTTGCCCTCAGTCTGGCGGGTGGGGTGATCCTGGCGCTGGGCCCCGGGCCGTGGGCGCTGCGCGGGCTGCTGTTTATGGCGCTGTCGTTCGTGGCTCCCGCTGTCACCGTGGTCTACCGCGGGGTGCGGGCGCACCGATTTCCCCGGCCACTGGGCGCCGTCCTCCTGTATTACCTGTACTTCACGGCGCGGGTGTATGCCCTAGGCCTGATCCTGCTGGGTCGCAGCCGTGCCTATATGCTTGCCGATCGGAAGGCTCGGCGCCAGGCTGTGACCGCTGGAAGCGAGTAAGAGCCAGGTCAGAGTTGGGGAATTCCGCACAAGCTGAAGTAGAGTTGCGCCACCTCGGCCGCGCTCTTCTGGATGTCGAACTGCTTTACTGCTTTCCGGCCGGCGGCGGCCAGGCGGCCGCGTGCGCCGGGGTTGGTGAGTAGCCGCACGCAGGCCGCGGCCAGTTGGCTGGGTTGGGCGGAGTCTACCAGGACGCCGGTGGAGTCCTGGCAGATCACCTCGGCCACGCCTCCCACCTGACGCGTGACCACGGGCACGCCCAGGCACTGTGCCTCGAGCAACGCCATGGGCAAGCCCTCGTGGTCGGAAGTAAGAAGAAAAACATCCATAGCGCGCAGGACATCGTAAACGTCGTCGCGGTGGCCGGTAAGCAACACGCGTTCTGCGAGGCCAAGCTTGCGGGCAAGATCGAACACCCGGATCCTTTCGCGGCCTTCGCCTGCGAGGAGGAACCGTGCCTCGGGAAGCTGCGCGGAAATGCTGTGCGCGGCTTCGAGGAAAAGGTCGAGGCGCTTGATGGGTTCGAGGCGTCCGGCATTGCCCACAACCAGCGCTTCCGCGGGCAGGCCCAGGCGGGCCTTCGCCTGGGCCACAGTTAGAGGAGAATTCACGCGATCCACTGCGATCCCGTTGCGGACGAGTACCACCTTGCGGGAACCGGTGAGTTGGCTCAATTTTCCGACGAGATCCTGGCTGACGCCAATGATGGAATCGGTGGCCCAGCGCGCCACCTGGCGGTCGGTGAACTGAAGGAAGCGCTGCTTCAGGCGGGTCCAGCCGGAAAAGAGTTCCGGCAAACCATGTTGCGAGCGCACCAGAACGGGAACGCCGCAGCGCCAAGCCAGCAGCACCGCCAGCAGATTTTCCTTGTACCGGTGAGAATGCAGGACGCGCACGGGACAGCGGCGCAACTGTTCGCCGGCATGCCGCAGAATGGCCAAGAAGCTCATCTGGCTTTCGGGAAAGACGGTGACCGGGATGCCCGCGCTGCGCAGTTCCTCCGCGAGGCGTCCTTCGTTCAGCAGGATGGCAGAGAGTGCAAGGTCTTCCCGTTCGGCCAGGGCCCGCAGCAGTGTGGCCACCTGAACCTCGGCCCCGGCCCAGAGGTCTCCGGAAGCCACGTGGCACACCGCCAGCCGCTGCCGACAGGGCGGTGACGCAGCGGGTTCGGTCCTAGCTGCGATGGGTGGGCTCCCAACTGACATAGCGCTCCCCGAGACCGAATTGCAGCCAGGCGGTAAGAGTTGCGGCGTTGCCCAGCAGGAAGAAACTGGCGACGCGGAAAGGCCGGAGACTTTCCAGACGCTTCACCGCCAGGGCCACCAACCCGGTGAGGTAGAGAACAGCTTGAGTCACCAGCGCCGCCTGGTACAGAGGGCCTGTGCCCCAGAGAAACAAGCTGGCCACCAGCAGAACGACAGCGGCAAAGGGTGACATCCAGCGTGCCAGCTTGTGGCTGGCGAGCTGCCAGGAAAACAGGCCGTAGCGGAACGGGTTTAAAAGCCGAAGATGGTGAAAGAGGACATCGAGCCCGTGCACAATGGTACGCACCTTGCGCTGGAACTCGGCCTTCTCCGAGCGCGTCAGGCCGTACTGGCCCACGGACTCCGGATCCACGACGGTACGCAGCCCGCGCTCGGCGGTGTGCAGCGGAATGAAGAAATCGCTGGACTGGCCGGGATGCCAGTCGCTGCAAAGCTCACGACGCGCCGCGAAGAAGGATCCGCTGGCTCCGACCAGCGATCCCACGCGACTCTCCAGGCGGCGCAGCCACATTTCAAGGCTGATGTAAGAGCCCTCTCCCTGGAGGGCATCCATGCCGGTCAACACTCGATCTTCGCTGCTTACACATCCGATGGCGGGATCGGCGAAGTTGGACACGATCTTGCGCAGCGCATCCGGCTCGAGGTGGATGGAGCAATCGGAAAAGACGAGAATCTCACCCCGCGACTTGTCGCGCGCGACCATCTGGGCGTGGTGCTTGCCGCGGCGCTCGGGGAGCTCAACCAGTTGCACGCGGTATCCGGCAAAGCCACGGACAATGCTGGCGGTGGCATCCTGGGAACAGTCGGAGGCGACCAGGATCTCGATCAGGTTCTGGGGATAGTCCAATTCCAGGCAGTTCTCGATCTTGCGGGCAATACCCACGGCCTCGTTGTGCACGGCGATGATGAGGGAGACGGTGGGGAAAATCTCGGCGCGCCGGTGCGCCTGCCGGCGCACCAGCGACAACAGCCACAGCAACAGCGGATAGCCGAAGAAAGTGTAGGCCAGGAAAGCGAAAGACAGCCAGAAGGTTGCGACCATGAGCCTTCAGTCTCCCAGCAACCGCTGGTATAGGTTCTCATACTCGGACAGCATGCGCCGCAGGGAAAAGCGATCTTCCACGCTGCGGCGCGCATTGCGGCCGAGTTCTTCCGCGAGCGTGGGGCTGGCCAGAACTTCGCAGATCTTGGCTGCCAGACTCTCCGGGTCGGCAGGCGAGACGAGGAAGCCGGTACGTCCGTCTTCGACAACCTCGGGCAGACCGCCACAACGGGTGGCCACCACCGGTCTGGCCGCGGCCATGGCCTCCACTACGGCCAAAGGCAGGCCCTCGCTGATGGAGGAGAGGACAAAAACGTCCAACTCGCTCAACACTTCGGGGATGTCCGGCCGGAGCCCCGCGAAGGCGAAGCGGCGGGTGAGCCTTAGGTCCCGTACCAGAGCCTGCAGACGCTGCAGCTCATCCGCGTCCCCTTCTCCGACGGCGACGAAATGGCAATGAGGAAAGTGGTCGGCGACAATACGGGAGGAGCGCACGAAGAATTCATAGCCTTTGGGAGAGCGCAGGTTTGCGACCATGCCTACGAGCCGGGCCCCGTTGGCGCAGCCGAGCTGCGCCCGCAGGCGTCCGGTGGGCTCGACGACGAAACGCTCCATGTCAACGCCGTTGTGGATGCAGAGCAACCGATCGGAGGCAAAGCCCGCCACTCGCAGCGATTCCGCGAGCCACTCGGAAACGGCCACGGTCGCCGATGCCAGGCGGCGCACCACGCGCAGCTTGAGCGCGGAACGGGCACGAAAAACGTCGAGCGCGCCGTGGTAGGTGGCGACTACCTTGCGACCGGTCATGCGGCCCACCAGGCAACTGTGGAAGTTTTGGTCAGGGAGATGGGAATGGATCAAGTCCACACTTTCCGCACGCACCAGGAGCGCCATTTCCCGCAGGGTGCGGTGCAGGCGACCGCGCATGCGGACGAGATGCGTGGGCGCCTGCCGCTCCCGTAAACGATCGAGAAGCCACCCTTCCTCCGGGATCAGTGCCACGGAGCGGAAACGGGCCGGATCGAGGCGAGAAACCAGATGCAGCAAAACCGTCTCGGCGCCGCCGGGTCCACCGGTTTCGATGGTGTGCAGGATGGTGCGTGGTTTCACGCTGGACCTCTTAAGCGCAGCAGGTCCCGCAGGTAGGTCTTGCACTCGAACCATCCTGGGCGCCAGTCGTTGAGGCGGCAGACCTCGTAGTGCAGATCTCGCTCGTAAAACTTAAGGAAGCGGGCGCAGGCGCGCAGGCGCGAAACGCCGTTAGTTTGGAAGACGTGCTGGTGGCGGGGCGTGAGCGTAAGCCAGAGATTGTCCAGGTCGCCGAGCAGCCAGCGGCTCTTGACGCCAGCACGGTAGTCGAACTGCGGGGAGACGTTTTCGCCGCAGGCCAGGCGGTAGAGCAGCAGCGGGAAATTCATGCCGGCGTCGGTAGCCAGCTGGAGCGAGCCCCAGAAGCGGGCATTCATCTCCATCAGTTTAGCTACGCCATCGCGCCGGTCCATTTTGAATTCCAGCATGGCCACACCCTGCCACTCGAGGGCCTTCAGCAATGCGAACGACTTCTCCACCAACGCCTGGTCCAAAGGAAGGCTCTCACGATAGACGGAGACGCCTCCCCAGGGCGGCTTCTCGCGCAAGCGGCGGTGGCAGAACGCGGCCTTCAGCTCGCCGTTCCACACCAGCAGGAACACGCCCCGGCCCTCGCCTTCGATTTTCTCCTGAATCAAGGGGCAGGGAACTTGTGCGTGCACGTTGGTGTATTGGGCAATGAGGTCCTGGGCGTTCTCCACATACTCGACGCTGCCTGTGATCCACTGGCCGCCGCTGCGCCACCGTGAGAAGCGGGGCTTAAGTACGGCGGGATAGGTAATGCTGTGCGCGATCTGATCGAGCGGCACAACCTCTCCCGGTTCCCACGTGGCCGGAGCGCCGATGCCGGC